>NZ_JBSFWR010000031.1:0-75771 GCF_053594915.1 Kitasatospora sp. NPDC002543
GGCCGTCCGGCATCGGCGGCACCAGGCGCTCGGTGAGCGTCGCCGCGGGGCGGGCCCGGACGACGACGGGCGGGCGGGCGGCGCCGGGTCAGCCGGTGACGTAGTAGCCGGTCACGTCGGCGATGACGTCCAGGTCGGCCCCGTGGTTGTGGATGGAGTAGGTGCCGTCGGCGGCGACCGCGGTGGTCGCCGAGTTGGAGGTGGTCCGCCCCGTCGTCACGTTGACGGTGGAGGTGTCCGTGGGCAGGCCCGGCCCGGGGAACACGATGAGGTGGCCGTCCGCGACGACGTCGGTGGCCGTGACGTTGGCCTCGACGCCGACGGCGTTCGGCACGGAGCCGTCCGTGGGGACGGCCTGGACCCGCACGGTGCCCGACCCCGGCACCGGCCCGCCCCCGACCCGGGAGTCGAAGCTCCGCACCGGCGTCTTCAGCGCGCTGAACAGGCCGGTGCCGGAGGGGCCGAAGTAGCCGACCACGTCGACGATGACGTGCACCCCGCCGACGTGGTTGTAGACGTCGATCCTGCCGTCCGCCCCGACCGGCACCACGACCCGGTTCGAGGCCGTCGTGCTCACCGGGAAGTTGAGGTTCGAGCCGTCGGGCCGGGGCCGTCCGCTCGGGTACACGGTCAGGTAGCTGTCCCAGTAGCCGTCGACGGCGGTGACGTTGAGGACCACCGCGCTGGCGTTCTCCGTCCCCAGCTCGGGGCGGGCGACCTGGTAGCTGCGCACCGAGTTGGTGTTGAGCCGGTCGGTGCCGTCGGTCCGGCTGTCGGCGATCCGGGTCGGGCGCAGCGGGGCGTACTTGTCGGTCGCCGCGGTCCGGTAGTAGCCGACCACGTCGAGGACGACGTCGGTGGTGCCCGCGTTGTTGTAGACGGTGAGCCACGGGACCCAGCGGCTGACCGGGCCGGTCGCGACCGTGACCAGGTTCGAGACGGTCTGGCCGGGCGCGAAGTTCACGCTGGAGGTGGCGGGCTTGGTGCCCGGCGCGCCGGGGGCGGAGCCGAGTGAGACGAAGCCCTCGGCGGTCGGGTTGGTCACGGTCACGTTGACCACCACGGCCGTGGCGTCGGACGGGATCACGCCGTAGCACTCCTGCGGCGGGTGGCTGTGGCAGCCCACGGCAACCGGGGTCGAGTAGTACTCGCCGGCCTGCACCGGCCGGGCGGTACGGGTCTCCGGGACCTTGCTGTAGTCGCGGGTGTCCAGGATCCGGGTCGGGGCCATCCCGACGAATCCGGCCGGTGCGGTGACGTCCGCGGCGGTCGTGGCCGCCGGTGCGGCGGCGGGTGCGGTGACGGGTGCGGCGGCGGCCGGGACGGTGGCGAGGGCCGCGGTGGTGAGGGTGAGCACCGCCAGGGCGGCTGTGGACAGGGCTGTTCTGGCCCGCATGATTCGGATTCCCCCAGGTCGACGGTGCCGGACGGGTTTGCTTCCGGCACTGGTTGGACGTCTGGGAACGCCGGGGGTTGTACCCGGGCGGAGGAATTCCGGGCCGCCGCCGGCGCCGTCGGGACGCTGCCGGCCGGCGGGACGACGCGGTGGCGAGGCCGGGGACACGGCGGGGCCCGGCAGGTCAGGGTGAGGACGGCCGGGAAGGCCAGGGTGGCGGTACGACGGGCACGCAGGGCCCGGTTCCCCCAAGTGCGGCTGGTGCACGGGTGGTTCCGGATGCCGCGGTATCCACGGGGCGTCCGGGCCGGGCCCGGACGGTAGGCGGATCCCCGCGTTCTTCGGGGGTCACCCGGGGGGCCGGGGTCGGGGGGATCTCGGGGTTCTCTCCGGGCCGTAGGGCCTCGTTCCGCTACTCGCACCACCGTACGATCGAAGTACCGAAAGCAAGCGGGATGCGGCACCGGACGGCGGCCGACCCGAGGGGAGAAGAGGAACCGACATGGCTGAGCTCTGGAAGTCGCTGCCCTCCTGGGTGCGCAACATCGTCATCCCGGTGCTGGTCCTGGTGCTGGCCTGGAACGTCTTCGCGTTCGTGTTCGGCGTCGTCGGCGCACTGCTCTCGATCGTGATCAAGGCGCTGGTGGTGGTCGGCATCGCCGCCGCCGTGGTGGTCCTGGTGAAGAAGGCCGCCAGGAGCTGACCGACCGCCCCCGCAACGCCGCCCTGAGGCCCGGTCCCCGTGTGGGGGAGCCGGGCCTCGGGCGTTCCGGCGGCGGCCTGGGGAACGCCGGAGGCCCGCCCCGCCGACGTGTGCTCCGGTCGACGGGACGGGCCTCCGGGCGGCCGCTACTGGTTGCGGTAGTAGCCGAAGAGGTCGGCGATCACGTCGGTGGTGCCGGCGTGGTTGGCGATCTCGAACGTGCCCTCGGAGCTGACCGGGATGGTGGTGTGGTTGGAGACGTCCATCCCGGGGGTGGCGTTGAGGTTGCTGGTGTCGGGCTTGGCCGTCCCGGTGGCCCACGCGGTGAGGTGGGTGGCCCCGAGGGTCCCGGTCGCGGTCAGGTTGACCACCGCGGCGCTCGCGCCGGTGGGCACGCGCCAGACCCGCTGGCTGGTGAACGGCGCGAAGGTGACGTTGCCCCGCGAGTCCAGCAGACGGGTCGGGGTGACGGGGGTGAACAGGCCCTTGCCGTCCGGGCTGTAGTAGCCGAAGACGTCCACCACGAGGTGGGAGCTCGCGGCGTTGGTGAACAGTTCGATGCTGCCGTCCGCGCCGAGCGGGACGACGACCTGGTTGGCGATGTTCCGGCCGGGCGCGGTGTTGAGGTTGGAGCCGGCCGCGGGGCGCGCCGTGCCGCCGGGGTAGACGGTGACGAAGCCGGCCGAGGCGGATTCGGTGGCGGTGACGTTGAGCACCGCGGAGGTGGCGCCCGCCGGGACGCCGCCGGTGCCGGCGACCTGGAGGCGTCGGGGGGTGCCGCCGGTCAGCGGGGTGGCGTCGGAGCGGGTGTCGAGCAGCCGGGCCGGGGCGAGGGAGGTGTAGCGGTCGGGGGCGGCGGCTGTGAAGTAGCCGAGGACGTCGGCGACGGCGTGCACGGTGCCCGCGTTGTTGCGCACCACGACCTTGCCGTCCGGGCCGATCGGGACGGTCACCAGGTTGGCGACGTCCTGGCCGGGGCCGAAGTTCACGTTCGACGTGGTCGGCCGGGCGGCGGCGGACGGGTAGACGTCCAGGTGGCTGTTGGCGGTGCCCTCGGTCGCGGTCAGGTTGAGCACGACGGCGGTGGCGCCCGCGGGCACCAGGGTCCCGGAGCCGGGCTTGCGGACGTCCAGGTCGATGGTCTCGCCGGGGCCGAGCCGCGGGTAGCGGCTGCCGGCCTCACGGGTGTCCAGGACGCGGGTCGGCGCGATCGCGGTGTAGCCGGCCGGGGTGTAGTCGACGCTGAACCACCGCTGGTCCGTCAGGGTGGCACCGAGCTCGTCGGTGGCCGTGAGCTTCACCGTGTAGTTGCCGGGCTTGGCGTACACGTGGCGCTCGACGGGGCGGTCGGGCCCCGAGGCCGTGGTGCCGTCGCCGAAGTCGTAGGAGTAGTTGGCGATCCGCGTCGGCATGACGGGGTTGGCGTCGATCCGGACGGCCAGCGGGTCGGAGTCGCTCTCCGGGGTCACCTTGAGGTCGGCCTTGAAGGAGCCGACGACCTCGTGGGCGCCGCGGTCGCGGAACGCGCCGTTCGGGCCGGCGTTGGGGGCGTCGGGGTGGTCGATCGGGCGGTGGCCGAACAGGTCGACGGCCGGGGTGCCGGGCACGTCGGGACCGGCGGAGTCGACCACGATGCCGGGCTGCCAGGTGTCGAGCGCGGCCGTCGGGACCGAGAACGGGAACTGGTCGAAGTCGAAGCTCATCGAGTACGGGTTCAGGTCGTGGGCGCCCTGACCGGTCGCGGCCTTCAGCTGCGGGGCCTCCAGGTAGTCGGTGCCGCCCCACTTGTAGACCGGGGTGCTACCGGGAAGGGGGGACTCGACGGTGTTGTAGTCGAGGACGGTGCCCTCGGTCGAGCCCGCCGACACCTGGACGACGGATTTGTCGGCCAGGTTGTTGGTGATCGTCGCGTGGTGGGACGCGCCGGCCAGCTCGATCGCGGTCGACACGTTCCACTGGTAGCGCACGGTGTTGTGGGTGATGACCGTGTTCGGCGCGTCGGTCACCGACACGGCCGACCCGAAGGTGGAGCTGAAGTCGTTGCCGGCGATCACCGTCCCGGTGGCGCCCGGACCGACCTTCACACCGCCGTGGGGCAGGCTGACGAGCGAGCGCTCGACCCGGACGCCGTCGCTGGCGCCGGTGATGCTGACGGCCGGCCGGAAGATGTCGCCGTTCGGCTGCTGGATCCAGTTGCCGGAGAGCTCGACCCGGCTGACGGCGTCGAGTTCGAAGTGGGTCAGGTTGAAGCCGGAGAACACGATGTCGTGCCGGCCGGACATCTTCACCGGCTGCTTCTGCGCACTGCTGATGACCGGGAAGGACTTGCGCTCGAGGAGACTGCCGCCCCCGCGGAAGGTGATCGGCTTGCCGGGCTCGCCGGAGCGCTTGATGACCAGGTCCTCGGCGTAGGTGCCCGGGGCGACCTCCACGGTCTGGCCCGGCAGCGCCTGGTCGGCGGCGGCCTGGATGGTGCAGAACGGCTGGGCCTGGGTGCCCTGACCGCTGTTCGTGCAGGCGCCGTTGGAGCCCTGGACGTACAGGATGGTGGCCGGTTCGGCCGCCATCGCGGGCAGCGGCAGGCCCACCACGGCGGAGACCACGGCGGCGCTCAGACCGGCCGTGTGACGGATGCGCACGGTGTACTTCTCCCCCAAGAGTCGTCAAAGCCGCGACACTCCCGCTCGTGCCCGACCCGGGTGGGCCGTGCCCGACCTGATGGAGTGTCTGCGGAGCATTGGTGAGAATTATGGGGGTGGGGTCGGACGTTTCCGGCCGCGGGGTGCCCCTGGGCGGAAGGCCGGCCGGCCGGGGGGCGTTCTGGACCTGCGGCGATCCGCTCGCTACGGTGTTGGACGTCGTGTGCAGGCAACACCGCCTGCGACGCGGGAGCTCGGAGCACCGGGCTGAGAGGACGCTGACCGGGACGTCGACGGACGGACCGACGGCTGCGTCGACCGCAGGAACCTGACCGGGTAATGCCGGCGTAGGGAGTAGAGGTCCGATGACCACGTTCGAAGCACAGCCGCAGTCTGCCCAGGGCGCCCCCAGCAGCGAGCGCACCGGGTACCCGACCCCGGCCTGGCGCAAGGCCCACCGCGAGGGTTCGCGCCCCGACCTGCGCGTCCCGTACCGCGAGGTGCAGCTCACCAACGGCAGGACCGTCCCGCTGTACGACACCTCCGGCCCGTACACCGACCCGTCCTACGAGCCCGACGTGCGGCGCGGCCTGCCCGCCCTGCGGGACGCCTGGATCCGCCAGCGCGGGGACGTGGAGGAGTACGACGGCCGCGAGCCGCGCCCCGAGGACGACGGGATCAAGCACACCTCGCCGCGGGGCGGGAACCTGCGCAACCTGGACGCCGTCTTCCCCGGCCGTCCGCGCCGCCCGCTGCGCGCCCGCGGCGGGGTGGCCGTGACCCAACTCGCCTACGCCAAGCGGGGCGTGGTGACGCCGGAGATGGAGTTCGTGGCGCTGCGCGAGGGCCTCGCGCCCGAGTTCGTGCGCGCCGAGGTGGCCCGGGGCCGGGCCGTCATCCCGGTCAACGTGAACCACCCGGAGGTGGAGCCGGCGATCATCGGCACCAACTTCCTGGTCAAGATCAACGCCAACATCGGCAACTCGGCCGTCACCTCCTCGATCGAGGAGGAGGTGGAGAAGATGACCTGGGCCACCCGCTGGGGCGCCGACACCGTCATGGACCTCTCCACCGGCCGCAACATCCACACCACCCGCGAGTGGATCCTGCGCAACTCCCCGGTGCCGATCGGCACCGTGCCGCTCTACCAGGCCCTGGAGAAGGTGGACGGCAAGGCCGAGGAGCTGAGCTGGGAGGTCTACCGGGACACCATCGTCGAGCAGTGCGAGCAGGGCGTCGACTACATGACCGTCCACGCCGGCGTGCTGCTGCGCTACGTCCCGCTCACCGCGCGCCGCAAGACCGGCATCGTCTCGCGGGGCGGCTCGATCATGGCGGCCTGGTGCCTGGCGCACCACCGGGAGAACTTCCTCTACACCAACTTCGAGGAGCTCTGCGACATCCTCGCGAGCTACGACGTCACCTTCTCGCTCGGCGACGGCCTGCGCCCGGGCTCGATCGCGGACGCCAACGACGAGGCGCAGTTCGCCGAGTTGAAGACCCTCGGCGAGCTCGGCCGGATCGCCCGCGAGCGGGACGTCCAGGTGATGATCGAGGGCCCGGGCCACGTCCCGATGAACAAGATCAAGGAGAACATGGATCTCCAGAAGGAGATCTGCGACGAGGCGCCGTTCTATACCCTCGGCCCGCTGACCACGGACGTCGCCCCCGGCTACGACCACATCACCTCGGGCATCGGCGCCGCGATGATCGCCTGGTGGGGCACCGCGATGCTCTGCTACGTGACCCCCAAGGAGCACCTGGGCCTGCCCAACCGGGACGACGTCAAGACCGGCGTGATCACCTACAAGATCGCCGCCCACGCAGCCGACCTCGCCAAGGGCCACCCCGGTGCCCAGGCCTGGGACGACGCGCTCTCCGACGCCCGCTTCGAGTTCCGCTGGGAGGACCAGTTCAACCTGGCCCTCGACCCGGAGACCGCCCGCGCCTTCCACGACGAGACCCTCCCCGCCGAGCCCGCCAAGACCGCGCACTTCTGCTCGATGTGCGGCCCGAAGTTCTGCTCGATGAAGATCTCCCAGAAGATCCGCGACGAGCACGGCGACGGTTCCACGGCCGTGAGCACCGAGTTCGACGCCGAGGCCCTGGCCGGCATGGCCGAGAAGTCCGCCGAGTTCGCGGCCCAGGGCAACCGGGTCTACCTCCCGCTGGCCGACTGACCCACCGCACCCGGCGCCGCCCCGAGAGCTCCCGCCTCTCGGGGCGGCTCCTCGTCATTCCTGCCCCGGGTTCCTTTGTCTGCATTATGCAGGCAGTGGAGCTAGAATGCAGACATGACTGCCCTCACGATCCGGGACGTCCCGGACGATCAGATCCAGACCCTGAAGATCCGCGCGGCCCGGGCCGGCAAGTCGCTCCAGGCGTTCATGCAGGACCTGATCGCCAGGGAGGTGTCCAAGCCCACGATGGCGGAGATGATGGAGAGGCTGAACCGCGAGACCACTGCCGACGTCAGCTCCGCCGACGTTCTCGCAGCCATCGACGAAGGGCGAGCCGGGCGTTGATCGTCATCGACTGCTCCGCCCTCGTCCTGGTCCTCACGGCCCACGGTTCCGACGGGGAGCTCATCCGCAACCGGGTGGCCGGGGCCGGGGACGTCTACGCTCCCACTCTCCTCGACTACGAGATCCAGTCGGCCCTCCTCGGCATGCGGCGTGGCGGCAAGCTGACCGAGAAGGAAGCGGAGAGGGCGGTCGCCGCATACCGGATGCTTCCCATCGCCAAACGGGAGACCCTGCCGTTCTGGGACCGGGTGAAGACGCTGCACGCCAACCTCAGCGCCTACGACTCCCAGTACGTCGCCCTGGCGGAGGCCCTGGGCGTACCGCTGGTCACCAGCGACGCGAGGATCGAACGCAGCGGTGCGGCAAAGTGCGAGGTCGAGGTCTTCGCTTCGGCCCGCCCCTGATCGGCGCGGCTCCGCGGAGGAGGCCCCTGGTCGTCCTCCCGCGCAGTCGTCGGCGCGGTTGTTGCCGAGAATTCTTCGCGGGGAGCGATGAGTTTTCGGCGCGGCCCCGGTCTACCCCCGTGCAAGCGATCGTGCGACCACCGAGGAGACACCGAGATGACCGAGAACCTGGGCGAGCTGACCATCACCCGTGAGCTGCCCGGTGCCCCGGCCGCCGCGTTCGAGGCGTACTTCGAGCCGGAGCGGTTCGTCCGCTTCTGGGGTCCGGTCGGCACCCACGTGCCGCTGGAGACCGTGGCCATCGAGGCGAAGGAGGGCGGGCGCTACGACAGCACCATGGTGATCGACGGGACGGGCGAGCGGTACCCGCTGAAGGCCCGGATCGTCGAGTTCCGGGCCGGGGAGTCCTTCACGATGCTGGAGGAGGGCTCGGGGATGCGCTCCACCCTCACCTTCACCGACCTGGGCGAGGGCCGTACCCGAGTGGTGCTGCACCAGGTCGACGTGCCGGAGATGTTCCGCGGCCCGGAGGCCGAGGCTGGGCTCAACTCCAGCTTCGACCGGCTGGTGGAGCACCTCGCCGGCCGGAACTGACCTTCCCCCGGCGGTGTTTCGCGGTGCCCGCCCCGGTCCACCCCCGTGGGTCCGGGGCGGGCACCGCTCAGCCGACGGCGTCCTGCGGGTACCAGCGGAGTTCGACGGTGTTGCCGTCCGGGTCCCGGACGTAGACGGAGGTGGCGGTGCCGCGGGCGCCGAAGCGGGGGACGGGGCCCTCGAGGACGGTGAAGGTGCCCGCGTCGATGACCTCCTGCCAGTCGAGGGGTTCGACGGTGAGGCAGAAGTGGTCGACGTTGGACTCGTGGCGGGGACCGACGGCCAGGTCGATGATGGTCCCGGGGCCGACCCGGACGGACGGGAAGGACACCTTGCCGGCGCGCCATTCGTCGACGCGGACCGGCTCCAGGCCGAGGAGGCCGGTGTAGAAGGCCAGCGAACGTTCGACGTCGGCGACGTTGAGGACGAGGTGGTCGAAGGCTGTGACGCGCATGGGGATCGGCTCCGTTCCGGTGCTCCGCTGGTGGCGTGGTCCACGATCCTCCAGGTCGGAGGCGTGATCAACGCGCGATCGCCGTACGATCGTTGAGCCTGGTTCAACGATCGAGGGGTGGGGCGGATGCTGGAACGGCTGGAGATCGAGGTGCTCCTCGCGCTGGCCGAGGAACTGCACTTCGGCCGGACGGCCGAGCGGCTGCACCTGACCACCGGGCGGGTCAGCCAGGTGGTGCGGAAGCTGGAGCGCAGGATCGGCGGGCCGCTCTTCGACCGCACCAGCCGGTCGGTCCGCATCACGGCGGTGGGGCGGCGGTTGGTCGACGACCTGGTCCCGGTGGCGGCGGCCATGGCGGCGGCGCTGCGCCGGGCGGAGGACGCGGGCCGGGGCGTCACCGGGGAGCTCCGGGTGGCGTTCCTCGGGGAGTGGACGGCACCGGTGCTGCTCAGGGCGGTCGCGCTGTTCGGTGAGCGGCACCCGGAGTGCCGGGTGGACGTGCGGGAGGTGCAGCTCTCCAACTCCCGGTCCAGCCTGGAGGACGGCTCGATCGACGTCCTGGTCGCCTCCTTCCCGTTCGACGGCATGGCCCGGGGGCCGGTGCTGCTGAGCGAGCGGCGGGTGCTCGCGGTGGCCGCCGGGCACCCGCTGGCCGCCGAGCGCTCGGTGTCGGTCGAGGTGCTCGCCGACCACCCGGTGGTGCAGTTCCCGGCCGTCACCTCGGCGGGCTTCAAGCGCGACCGCACGCCCGACCGCACCCCGGCCGGCCGCCCGGTGCCCAAGGGGCCGTCCGGCAGCACCTTCTCGGAGATGCTCAGCCTGGTCGCGATGGGCCGCGGTGTGCTGCCGGTCGGCGAGCACTCCCGCCGTTACTACCCGCGCCCGGACGTGGCGTACGTGCCGATCCACGACGCGCCGCCGATCGAGCGCGGCCCGGTCTGGCTGGAGAGCAACTCCACGGCCCGGGTCCTCGCCTTCGTCCGGGCGGCCGCGGACATCGCCTCCGAGGCGGCCGCGGAGGCGGCGCCGTTGTGCGTGGTGGCCGACGGGTGACCGGGCGGGCGGGGCGGCGCCGGGGGCGCGGAGGGCTCAGCGGACCTCGTCGGGCCCGGTGAAGTCGGGCGGGGTGTACCCGGGGCCGGTGAAGTCGGGCGGGGTGAAGGCGGGGCGGGGAGCTCGGCCCTCGGGGCCGGTCGGCCCGTCGGCGCCGGGGCTGGTGAAGTCGGGGCTGCTGTAGCCGGGCCCGGTGAAGTCGGGGCTGCTGAAGTCGGGCCCGGTGAAATCGGGGCTGCTGAAGTCGGGGCCGTCGCGCCCGGCCCGGGTGTCCGGGCCAGGCACCGGCGGCAACGCGGCGAGCAGGTACGGGAGGAGGCCGCGCTCGCGCAGCGCGGTGCGCCACTCGCGGTGGGCGTCGCCGAGTTCGGCGGTGAGCTCCGGGTCGGTGCCGGCCGGGGTGGTGGTGGCGCCGTCGCGCAGGGCGGTGAGCAGCAGTCCGACGATGCCGATGGCCATCGAGGCGACCCCGGCGGCGAGCGCCACCCAGCCGGCCGTGACCAGGGACCGGCCGAGGCCGAGGCCGGGGTCGGTGGCGCGCAGCAGGTAGCCGGCCAGCAGCAGGAGCAGGGCGGCGGCCCAGGCCAGGATCGGGGTGAGCACGGTGAGGACGGGGAACAGCCCGGCGCCGTCTCCCCCGGAGCGCAGCTGGGTGAGCAGTCCGGGTGCGGCCGTCCCGCTGCCGGGCGGTGGCGGGGGCGTGCTGTGCAGGCTCTCGCGCAGCCGGGTGTAGTGGGTGTACTCGGTGGCGGCCGCGGCGTTGACGCGGTCGGCCTCGCGCAGCGCGCCGAGGCGCAGTTGGTCGGTGGTGAGCGCGCCCGGTGCGCGCAGGGCGGCGAGGACGGCGCGGTCGCGCAGGGCTTCCGTGAGGAGGCGCTCGTATTCCGCGCGGTCCTCGGCGAGCAGTGGCGGGGGGTTGGACATGGGGACCCCGTTCGTGCGGACCCCGATCGGCGCGCTCCGGGGGCGCGCGGCCCTCGGTGCGCCGGAACGGGCGCGGAGGCGGGCCGCCGGACGGGCGGCCGGGTGTGGTGTGCCTCATGGTAGGGGCGGGTGCGCCCGCGCTGACAGTCGGTTTCCGGAACTTCGCGCCCCGGGGCGCGCGCGTGCGACGCCCCGGGCGCCGGGAACAACTGTTCCACGGAGGTGGTCGGTTGACGACCGGTCGGCGCCTCGACGGGCGGTCGACGGGTGGTCGGTTGACGACCGGTCGGCGGCCGGCCGGTGCCTCAGCCGATGGGCAGCCGGGCGACCAGCAGCCGTCCCTCCATGGTGACGCCGCCGTCCATCGCCACCGCGAGGTCGTCCGCGTACACGTACGGGCCGGGGATGTGCGGCGGCTGGCCGTCGTCGTTGTGCACCGCGCCGGTGAGGTACGGGATCGGGCTGTGCCCGTGCACGATCCGGCTACCGCCGTAGGTGTCCAGCAGCTCGTGGACGGCGGTCGGGCCGGCGTCGCCGCGGAAGGCGAACCGCTTGGTGAAGCGGCGGAAGCAGTCCCACCACTCGTCCACGCTGCCGTCGGCGAGCAGACCGTGCACCGCGTCGTTGACGTCGGGGATGGACTCGCCGTACTCCAGGTACGCGGTGGTGTCGGAGTGCAGCAGCAGGTGGCCGTCCTCCAGCGCGATGGCGGGCAGCCGGGAGAGCCAGCTGATGTGGTGCGCCTCCAGCCGGTCCAGGTCGTTCTGCTGGCCGCCGTTGAGCCGCCAGGCGGCGAGGAAGGAGGCGGTGCCGGCGGTGGACTGGACGGGCTCGTCGCCGTACTTGGCGGCGCCGAGGAACAGCAGTTCGTGGTTGCCCATCAGGGCGCGGCAGTAGCCGCCGGCCGCGGCGGCCTCGGCGGCCAGCTGCATGACCAGGTCGATGACGCCGATGCCGTCGGGGCCGCGGTCGGTGAAGTCGCCGAGGAACCAGATCCGGGCGCGGCCGGCGGACCAGTGGCCGTCGGCGTCGATCAGGCCCTGGTGGCGCAGCTCGGCGCGCAGCTCCTCCAGGTAGCCGTGCACGTCGCCGACGACGTAGACCGGGCCGGGCGGCTCGCCGGGGCCGGGGGCCGGGTACGGGTAGGTCGGTGCGGCGGGGTCGGGGAGCGGCGGGCCGAGCTCGATGGTCGGCGGGTCGTCGCGGCCGGCGAGCCGGAGTGCCGGGGAGGGCTGGTCGGGCAGGGCGGGCTCGTAGCCGCCCTGGTCCCGGGCGTCGTAGCCGGCCTGGTCCCGGCCGTCCTCGTACCCGGCCTGGTCCCGGCCGCCCTCGTACCCGGCGCCGTCCTCGTACCCGGCCTGCTCCCGGCTCCCCTCGTACCCGGGGCCGTCCTCGTAGCCGCCCTGTCCCTGGTGGGAGAAGGCCGGGGTCTGGTCCATGCCGATCCCCTGGGCGTGCACGGTGTGGCCCTGGCCGTCGGCGGGCCAGTGCTGCTCCAGGTAGCGGGCTCCGCCGTAGCCGCTGTAGGTCTCCCCGTCGTAGGCCTCGCCCTCGTAGGGGGCCGCTGGATAGCCGGGGGCGGGATCGGGTTCGTAATAGGTGCCGTACGGCAGCACGTCGAGGTCCGGCTGGTGGCTGGGGCCCGAGTGGGGGTGCTCGGGCCCGGGGAAGCGGTCCTCGGGTGTCATTCGCCCATCATAGGAAGACCACTCTCCCGGCGTCGTCACCTGGTGGGTATCCAATCCTCCGGAGCGTCAGCCGGGCGGCCCGCAAGGTCCGTTTTGTCCCGGCTCGGTACGGTCTCGTCAGCTCTGACCGGGCCCCGCGCCCCGGCCTCGGCGCCCGGGCGGCGCGGTGGTTCGGGCGCGTCCGGTGCGGTGGTCCGGGGCGCGTCCGGCGCGTCCCGCGGGTCCCGTCGGATCAGGGCGTCGGCCGCCCGGAGGGGATCCGCGGGACACGCCGCCCTAGACCTCGCCCGGGGGCCGCGGCGGGCTGACGGTGGTGCGCGGACTCCGGCGCTGGGAGGACGCGCGGACGATCAGCTCGGTCGGCATCAGGGTGCCCGGCGGCGGCCCGGTGCCGGCGGTGCGGAACCGCGGCGGGAAGAGCCGGGCGATGTCGACGCCGGTGCCGGAGTCCACTCCCTCGATCGCGTCGATCAGCAGGTTGACCACCGTGGTGCCGATCTTGCGCGGCTTGAGCGAGAGCGTGGTGATCGGCGGTTCGGTGGCCGCGTAGACGTCGCTCTCGCTGCAGCAGACCAGCAGGAGGTCGTCCGGCACCCGCAGGCCGTACCGGCGGGCGGCGGCCAGCAGGTCGGTGCCGTTGGGGTCGAACAGTCCGTAGACGGCGTCCGGCCGGTCGGGGCGGGCGAGCAGCCGGTCGGCGGCGACGGCGCCGGCGGCGGGGTCGTGCGCGGGGTAGGTCTCGTACACCGGCTCCTGCCCGACCTTGGCGCACCAGCCGAGGTAGGCCTCGGTGGAGAGCCGGGTGTAGGTGTCGGTGCTGGTGCCGGTGAGCAGGCCGATCCGGCGGGCACCGGCCTCCGAGAGGTGTTCGAGGATGCCGAGCACGGCGGCCTCGTGGTCGTTGTCGACCCAGGCGGTGACCGGGCAGTTGCCGGGCTTGCCGTCGCTGACCACCGGCACGCCGGACCGGTACAGCTCGCTCACCAAGGGGTCCTGGTCGGGCGGGTCGATCACCACGGTGCCGTCCAGGGCGATGTTGCCCCAGACGTCGTGGCGGGAGGAGGCGGGCAGCACCACCAGCGCGTAGCCGCGGCCCAGGGCGGCGCTGGTGGCGGCCCGGGCCATCTCGGCGAAGTACGCGAACTCGGTGAAGGTGAACGGCTCTTCACCGTAGGTCGTGACGGTCAGCCCGATCAGGCCGGACCGTCCGGTGCGCAGGGTGCGGGCGGCCGCGGAGGGTCGGTAGCCGAGGCGCTCGGCGACCTCGCGCACCCGGCTGCGGGTCTCGTCGGGCAGGCGGCCCTTTCCGTTCAGCGCATCGGAGACCGTGGTGATCGACACTCCGGCGGCTGCTGCCACATCCCGGATGCCGGCCCGCTCCAGACGCCGTGAGGTAGTGGGCCGCCGACCGCTCTGGTTGGCTGCTGCTGTCATGGCGGACCGATCGTATGGCTCCTGACAAGGGTCTGTGACCGGCGCATCGGGAGCCCCCAGAGATACGTTTCTCCAAGAGTGAGCCGGGGTGCGCCCCTTCGATACCCGCCTGAAACCAGGCCTCTTACCTCTGACATGTGCCAAAGGAACGGGGCAGAATGGCTGATCCGAGCCTGTAACCCGACCGGGCATCTCACTCCTAAGGGTGAGGGCCGATCGGTATCGTGCAAGGCACCCGACCGGGGTGGTCCGGGCGCGTCACGAGGTCCCGGGCACGGAGGCGAACCCGTCCGTGGCGGGCGAGCGCACCGGAGAGTTCCGAAACTGGAAACGGAGTACGACCGTGAGCAGTGGTACGTCAGCGCAGGGCCCGCGGCTTCGGCCGACCCTCGACGGCATCCCCACGTACAAGCCCGGCAAGCCGGCCGGCGCCGACGCCTTCAAGCTGTCCTCGAACGAGAACCCCTACGCGCCGCTGCCCGGCGTGCTGGAGACGGCCGTCCAGGCCGCCGGTTCGCTCAACCGCTACCCCGACATGGGCGTCACCGAGCTGACCGCCGTGCTGGCCGAGCGCTTCGGGGTGCCCGCCGAACACATCGCCACCGGCACCGGTTCGGTCGGCATCGCCCAGTCGCTGGTGCTCGTCACGGCCGGCCCCGGCGACGAGGTGATCTTCGCCTGGCGCTCCTTCGAGGCGTACCCGATCGTCGCCACGGTCTCCGGGGCCACGCCCGTCCCGGTGCCGCTCAAGGCGAACGGCGACCACGACCTGGACGCGATGCTCGCCGCGGTCACCCCGAACACCCGGCTGATCTTCGTCTGCAACCCCAACAACCCCACCGGCAACGTGATCCACCGCGCCGAGCTGGAGCGCTTCCTGGACGCCGTCCCCGGCGACGTCCTGATCGTGGTGGACGAGGCCTACATCGAGTTCATCCGCGACCCCGAGGTGCCCAACGGCATCGACCTCTACCGGGACCGCCCGAACGTCTGCGTGCTGCGCACCTTCTCCAAGGCGTACGGCCTGGCGGGCCTGCGGGTCGGCTTCGCGATCGCGCACGAGCCGGTCGCGGCCGCGCTGCGCAAGGTCGCCACCCCGTTCGGCGTGAGCCAGCTCGCCCAGGCCGCCGCCGTCGCCTCGCTGCGCGCCGAGGACGCGCTGCTGGAGCGGGTGGAGGCGCTGGTCGAGGAGCGCACCCGGGTGGTGGCCGGGCTGCGCGCCCAGGGCTGGGAGATCCCGGACTCGCAGGCCAACTTCGTCTGGCTGTGGCTCGGTGAGCGCTCGCAGGAGTTCGCCGCCGCGTGCGCCGAGGCCGGTGTGGTCGTGCGGCCGTTCCCGGAGGGCGTGCGGGTGTCGATCGGTGAGGCCGAGGGCAACTCGATCTTCCTGGCGGTGGCGGAGGCCTTCCGCAAGTCGCTCTGACGTCCTGCTGCTGATCGCAGGGGCGCGCTGGTCCTCCAGCGCGCCCCTGCGGCGTTTCCGCGCGGCGGCCGGCGGCTCCGGGCGGACACCCCGCGGCTCCGTGAGAACGGCCTCAGAACACCCTCCCGGATGGCTGGAGATCGCTGGGAGCCCGCTGGGAGTTCGCCCAACGGCCGCCCACGGGACGGCCAAGGCGCCCGCACGGGACGGGTGATCCGTCCGCAATGCCCGGATCCGGCCGGTCAGGCTTCTCCCAGCCGCCGCCCAGGGCAGCGCAAGAGCCCGCCGGGAAGCTGTCCGGCATGAAGGTGCTCCCACGGCGGCGAGGCGCCGTCCTCGTCAACTCCGCGCTCGGCGTGGCCCTGCTGGGCGGTGCGGCCCTGGTGTACGCCACGGTCAGCGGCAGTTCCGGCCAGGCCTCCGCCAAGCCCGTGGCCCGTACCGCGACGGTGTCCAAGGGCACCGTCCTGGCCACCGTGTCCGGAACCGGCACCCTGGTCTCACCGACCGACGCCGCCCAGGACTTCACCACCGGCGGCCGGCTCACCGAGGTCAAGGTCGCGGTCGGGGACGCCGTGAAGAAGGGCCAGGTGCTCGCCACCGTCGACACCACGGCGGCCCAGCAGCAGGTGGACACGGCCCAGGCGGCCCTCACCACGGCCCAGGCCAACCTCACCAAGGCCCAGGCCGGGGTCACCACCACGACCACCGAGCCGCTGCCGGGCGCCACCTCCGCCGCCTCTCCCGGCGCCGGGGCCGGCAGCGCGGGTGGCGGACGCGGGGCGGGCGGGAGCAGTACGCCCGCCCCGCAGACCACCACCATCACCACCACCAAGGTCGACGACGCGGCCGTGGCCCAGGCCCAGCAGCAGGTCACCACCGCGCAGACCAACCTGGCCAACGCCCGGGCGGCGCTGGCCGGGACGACCCTGACCGCTTCGGTGGACGGCACCGTCGCCTCGGTCTCCGGCAAGCCGGGCGACACCGTCGGGGCCACCGCGAGCGGCACCGCCGCCACCAAGTCCAGCGGCACCGGCGCGAGTTCGACGGCCGCCCCGAGCGGCTTCATCGTGCTCACCAACCCGACCGGAATGCAGGTCACCGCCAACTTCTCCGAACTCGACTCGCTCAAGCTGAAGAAGGGCGAGGCGGCCACCGTCACCCTGAACGCCCAGTCCGACACCAAGCTCAACGCCACCGTGCTGTCCGTCAGTCCGCTGCCCAGCAGCAGCGGCTCCGGCGGCTCGGCCGGCTCCGCCGCCGTCCAGTACGCGGCCACGCTGCAGCTGAACGGCGACACCAGCACGCTGCGCACCGGCCTCAGCGCCACCGTCCAGGTGATCACCGGCGAGGCGGACAACGCGCTGTCGCTGCCCACCTCCGCCCTCTCGGGCACCGGCACCTCGCGCACCGCGACCCTGGTGCAGCCGGACGGCGCCTCCGAGCGGGTCACCGTCGGGGTCGGGGTCGAGGGCGACAGCACGGTGCAGGTGGTCTCCGGACTGAAGGAGGGCGACAAGGTCGAACTCCCCACCACCAGCGGCGGGAACGGCTTCCCGAACGCCTCCTTCCCGGGCCTCGGGGGCAACCGGGGCTCCGGCGGCGGCAGCGGGGTCTTCCCGGGTGGTGGCGGGGGCGCCGGCGGTGCCGGTGGCGGGGCCGGTCGCGGCGGCAGGGGCTGAGACCGGTCATGCGTCACGTCATCGACAAGCGCGTCCCGGCGCACCCCGTTCCGGTGATCCGGATCCGCCGGCTCACCAAGGCGTACGGGCACGGCGACGCCACCGTCCACGCGCTGCGCGGCCCGTCCGATCCCGGGAGCGGCGAGCCGCGGGGCGTCGACCTGGACATCGAACAGGGCGACTACGTCGCCGTGATGGGCAGTTCCGGCTCCGGCAAGTCCACCCTGATGAACATCCTCGGCTGCCTGGACGTCCCGACCTCCGGCCGCTACCTGCTGGACGGCACCGACGTCGGCCACCTCGACGAGCAGCAGCTCGCCCTGGTCCGCAACCGCAAGATCGGCTTCGTCTTCCAGTCCTTCAACCTGGTGCCCCGCACCACCGCCCTCGCCCAGGTCGAGCTGCCGCTCGCCTACGCGGGCGTCCGCGCCGCCGAGCGGCGCCGCCGGGCGATGGCCGCGCTGTCCCTCGTCGGGCTGGCCGAGCGGGCCGGGCACAAGCCCAACGAGCTCTCCGGCGGCCAGCAGCAGCGCGTCGCGGTGGCCCGGGCGCTGGTGACGGCGCCCGCGATGCTGCTCGCCGACGAGCCGACCGGCAACCTCGACAGCCGCTCGACGGAGGAGGTGCTGGCCCTGATCGACGGGCTCAACGCCATCGGCCGCACGGTCGTGCTGATCACCCACGAGGACGAGGTCGCGCGGCACGCCAAGCGGGTGCTGCGGCTGGTGGACGGTCAGATCGTGAGCGATCTGCGGCAGGCCCCGGTGGAGGGGCCGCCGCCCTTCCTGGACACGGCCGACGCGGAACTCGCGCCGGGCGCGGAGGTGCCGGCGTGATCCTCTGGCAGACGCTCCGCTTCGCGGTCGGCGGCCTGGCCGCCAACAAGGTGCGCTCGGCGCTCACCATGCTCGGGGTGCTGATCGGCGTGGCCTCGGTGATCCTGCTGCTGGCGGTCGGCAACGGCTCGTCGGCGGCGGTCAAGGAGTCGATCACCTCGCTCGGCACCAACGCGCTGACGGTCAGCTCCGGTTCGGCCAGTGGCGGCTCCCGGGCCACCTCCTCGGTGAAGAAGCTCACGGTCGCCGACGCCAAGGCGCTGGCGAGCGACTCCTCGACCGGGGCGATCAAGTCCGTCGCCCCGGTGGTCACCACCAGCGGGACGGCGCTCTACGGGAACATCTCGTACAGCCCCGGCTCGATCGTCGGCACCTACCCGTCGTACTTCGAGACCTCCAACCAGAAGGTCGCGCACGGCGAGTACTTCACCGATGACGACGTGCTCGCCTCGCGCAAGGTCGCGGTGCTCGGCGCGACGACGGCCAAGCAGCTGTTCGACACCGAGGACCCGGTCGGCAGGTCCGTGGTGCTGGGCGGCACGCCGTTCACCGTGGTCGGCGTGCTCCAGGCCAAGGGCGGCAGCGGCTTCACCGACCCGGACGACGTGGTGATCGCCCCGCTGCCGACGGTGCAGAACGCCTTCACCGGCTTCGGCTCCGTCAACCAGATCCTGGTCCAGGCCTCGTCCGCGGACAGCACCACGGCGGCCCAGTCCGAGATCACCCGCGTGCTGCTCGGCACGCACGCCATCGCCGACCCGGCCAAGGCGGACTTCCGGATCACCAGCCAGTCCTCGCTGCTCACGGCGAGGGAGAGCACCACCAGGACCTTCACCGTGCTGCTCGGCGCGGTGGCGGCGATCTCGCTGCTGGTCGGCGGGATCGGGATCACCAACATCATGCTGGTGACGGTCACCGAGCGGACGCGGGAGATCGGCATCCGCAAGGCGCTCGGCGCACCGCGCGCGGTGATCCTGGGGCAGTTCCTCACCGAGTCGACGCTGCTGTCGGTGATCGGCGCGGGGTTGGGCGTGGCGGCCGGGATCGCCGGCTCGCACTTCAGCATCGTCGGCATCAAGCCGGTGGTGATCCCCGAATCGGTGCTCGGCGCGTTCGCCGTCGCCGTCGCCATCGGGCTGTTCTTCGGCAGCTACCCCGCCAACCGGGCCGCCTCGCTGCGGCCGATCGACGCCCTCCGGCACGAGTAGGACCCACTCCATGAGCAAAGAGATCGCCACGGTCGAGGCCGCTACCCCGGCCGAGCAGGTCGCCCTGCTCGCCACCCCGCCGGACGCGCGGGACGTGAGCGCCGAACTCGCCGCGCCGCCCCGGCGGAAGCTGCCCTGGCTCAGCCTGGTGCTGGCGGGCGGCGTGATCGCCACCGGCGCGTTCGCGGGCGGGGTCTGGTTCCAGCAGAACCACGGGTCGCCGGGGAGCGGGAAGTCCTCCGCCGCCCGGCCGACCGCGGCCTCGGGCCCGAGCGGCTACGGGCAGAGCGGCTCCGGCCGCCGGGGCCAGGGCCAGGCCGGCCAGGGCCAGCAGGGGCAGGGCGGGCAGGCCGGCTTCGCGCGGGGCACCGTCAAGGCCGTCGACGGCACCACCGTCTACCTGACCGACAGCAACGGCAACACCATCAAGGTCACCACCGGCGACGCGACGAAGGTCCAGCTCAACAAGGAGGGCAAGGTCGCCGACCTCCAGCCCGGTCAGAGCGTGACCGTCGTCGGCACCCCCGACGCCAACGGTGGCTACACCGCCGGCCAGCTCGTCGAAGGCGCTGCCGGCTCCGGTGGCGGTTTCGGTGGCGGCGGCGCCGGTGGCGGCACCCCCAGGAGCTCGTCCAACGGCTGACCCGGAGCCGTCGGACGACCACGAGGCCCCCGCCCCTTCCCTGGGCGGGGGCCTTCGCACGTGCGGAGGAGGGATCCCGGGAGTCCGTCCGGTCGGTCGGGAAGGACACGGGAACCGTGTGCGCGTGACCCCGTCCGGCGGGAGTCGAGCCGCTCGGGCCCGAACGCCGACTGCCGTGGGGCCCGTGCTTCCCGCGCCGCGATCGAGCGTGGTGGGTCCGGCCGCCACCGACGCCGGGCGATCCGCGGCGTCCGGCCCGGAGCCGTTGGGGCATCCAGGTTGTTTGTTGACGATCCAATGCCCCGGCAGGGCCGTGGGCGGACCGCGCGTTGCTACGTTTCCACCGGACAGGAGGACCTGCCCGCATCGGCGCCCGTGAGCACGGGCACGGGGAACGTCCGAGGAGAAGTCACGTGAGCATCAGCAGGAGGATCGGCGCGGTCGCGGTGGCAGCGGTGCTCTCGGGTGCGGCGGTCGGTACCGCTTCCGCGGCGGGCGACGACGCGCCGGCGGCGTCGCTGCCTGTCGTGGCCTTCCAGGCGAAGGCCCAGGACGAAATGTACGACACCAACCTCGCCCACCCCGACGACACCGCGGTCACGACTCAGACTCCGGAGCTGGGCGCGAAGTCCCAGGACTGGCGGTTCAAGAGGGTCGGAGAGAGCCATGAAGGGACCGGGATCTACACGATCGAGGCGGCCGACGACACCGGCAGGTGCATCAAGAGCGACGGGGTGAGGCGGCCCGTGCTCCTGGAGGAGTGCAACGACGGGAACATCGCGCAGCGCTGGTACGTGGACACCGGCCTGGAGCACACCACGATCGTGAGCGAGAAGAACAAGAACGCGGCCCTGGCGGCAGAGGGGGCCGGGCAGGTCGTCAAGCCTGTCGAGACCTTCGGCAAGCCCGGCATCAATCAGCTCTGGACCTTCATCTACTTCTAGGACACGCCCGGTGTTCCCGGGTGGGTGGGTCTGGACCCACCTCTTCGTGGGGCTGGGGCCATACCGGGCCGTCCGCGCGCTCCGTAGCGTCGTTGCCACAACGACACGGAGGGGAAAGAACCATGGCGACCACGACCCACCAGGACGGCTTCACCGCGGTGAAGAAGTGCATCGTGCTCTTCGGGGCGGGCGGCGCCGTCGTCCTCGGCACGGTCGCCGCCGTGGCGGCCACCGGCCACCCGACGACCCCGTTCATGTGGATCCGCGGGGTGATCTTCCTGGCGCTGGCGCCCTTCCTCCACCGCAAGGCCTCCGACGCGGCGGGCGGCTCCCGGCAGGCCTTCGACCGCCTCCGCACGCTCTCGACCGTTCTGCCGATCGCCATCGTCGCGGTCGACGGGATCCCCGGCCTCTGCCCGCTCTGGTACGCCGTCCTCCAGGGCCTCTCCGCCCTCGCCCTGGCCGCGGTCGCGGTCCTCACCCGCACCTCCGCCCTGGCCGGTTCCTTCTCCGAGGCGGGCTGAACCCCACCGACTCGGCGCAGGAGGTCGGCCGTTCCGACCTCCTGCGCCGGACGCCCTCCCCGGCGGCCCCGCGC
Source organism: Kitasatospora sp. NPDC002543 (assembly GCF_053594915.1). Lineage (NCBI taxonomy): Bacteria > Bacillati > Actinomycetota > Actinomycetes > Kitasatosporales > Streptomycetaceae > Kitasatospora > Kitasatospora sp. NPDC002543. Next base: position 21,149 of record NZ_JBSFWR010000031.1, read on the forward strand.
ACGACGCCCGGTGGCCCGGCCGACGGAGCGGGAACGCCCCGCCGAGCGGCTGCTCGGCGGGGCGTCGTGGTACGAGGGGCGTGCGCGGTCAGGGCTGCTGCTCCGGGTCGGGCGCACCGGCGCCGGCGGGGGAGCCCGCGGTGGTGGAGGGGCCGGTGGCGCCCCCGGTGGCGTTCGGGTTGGGCCTGGGGGCCGGGTCCGGGATGTCGGCCATCGGCAGGGACTGCTTGGGCGTTCCGCGCAGGGCCTGGTTCATGGCGTCGCGCCAGATCGGGCCGGGGCCGTCGGCGCCGAACACCTCGGTGTGGTACTTCCCGTTGTAGGTGAAGTTGCGCATCTCGACGCCGCCGTTGGGGCCGCCGAGCCAGACCGCGGTGGCGAGCTGCGGGGTGTAGCCGTTGAACCAGGCGGCCCGCTTGCGGTCCGAGGTGCCGGTCTTGCCGGCGATCTGGCGGTTGTCCTCCAGGTTGAGCGCCGCGCCGGTGCCGTTGTTCTCGGTCACGCCGTTCAGGACGGTGTTCAGCGCCCGGGCCGTCTTCTCGGAGAACACCTGCTCGCACTGGCTCGCCGGGACGGGCACGTCCTTGCCCTCCACGGTGGTGATCCGGTTGATGGCGACCGGCGCGCAGTGGGTGCCCTGGGCGGCGAAGGTGGCGTAGACGTTGGCCATGGTCAGCGGGCTCATCTCCTCGACGCCCAGGGCCATCGCGGGGACCTCCTCCAGGGGTTTGCCGCTGGCCTTGGCGTTGATGCCGAGCTTGTTGGCCATCTGCTTGACCGCGCAGAGGCCGATCTCCTGCTCCATCTGCACGAAGTAGGTGTTGACCGAGAGGGCCATCGCCATCTTCAGCTGGTACGGGCCCTTCTCGCTCGCGGACTCGTTGGGCACCACGGCCTTGGGCCTGGTGTCGTTCTTCCAGGTGCCTTCGCAGGTCTTCATCGTCGGGTACTCGAGCTTGTTCGGGGACGAGTACTCCTGGGTCGCCGGCAGCCCCGCCTCCAGGGCGGCGGCCGCGACGACCGGCTTGAAGGTGGAGCCGGGCTGGAAGCCGTTGCCGCCGCCCATCGCCGCGTCGACGTTCAGGTTGACGACGGTCTGGTTCTGGTTGGTGTCCAGGCCGTACGGGCGGGTCTGGGCCATGGCGAGGATCTTGCCGGTGCCGGGCTCGACCATGGAGGCGGCGGCGGAGATGCTGTCCGTGACCCGCACGTTGGAGCTCACCGCGTTCTGGGCGGCGGCCTGCTTGTCCGGGTCCAGGGTGGTGTAGATGTTCAGGCCGCCCTGGTTCCAGAACTTCTTGCGCTCGGCGGAGTCCTGGCCGAAGACCGGGTCCTGCTTGACCACGTGGCGCACGTAGTCGCAGAAGAAGCCCATGCCGGCCTGGGCGGTGATGCAGCCGTTCTGCGGGGCCTTGAAGTTGAGGCCGAGCGGGGCGGCCTTCGCCTCCTGCGCCTGCTCCGCGGTGATGTGCTTGTTCTCCAGCATCTTGTCGATGACGGTGTCGCGGCGGTTCTGCGCGGCCTGCGGGTGCTGCTTCGGGTCGTACTGGGACGGGTTCTGCACCAGCCCGGCGAGCATCGCGGCCTCGGCGACGGTCAGGTCCTTGTTGCTCTTGCTGAAGTAGCGCTGGGAGGCGGCCTCCACCCCGTAGGCGCCGTTCCCGTAGTACGTGATGTTGAGGTAGTTGGTGAGGATCTGCTCCTTCGGCAGTTCCTCCTCCAGCTTGATGGCGACCTTGAGTTCCTGGATCTTGCGGCCCAGGGTCTTGCGCTGGGCCTCCAGGACCGCGTCGCGGTCGTCGCCGGCCTGCTCCACGTTGACGTTCTTCACGTACTGCTGGGTGAGCGTGGACGCGCCCTGGGAGGCGGTGCCGCTCTCCGCGTTCTTGCTGATCGCGCGCAGGACGCCCTTGAGGTCGACGGCGCCGTGCTCGTAGAAGCGGGCGTCCTCGATGTCCACCTGGGCCTGCCGCATGAACGGTGACATCTGTTCGGCCGTGATGACGGTGCGGTCGCGCTCGTAGACCTTGGCGATCAGGCCGCCCTTGGCGTCGAAGATCTGGGTGGCCTGGGTGAGCGGCGGGGTCTTGAAGTCGGAGGGGACGTCCGCGAATCCCTCCGCGGTGCCCTTGGCCGTCAGCCCGATGCCGCCGGCCACGGGCAGGGCGAGGCCCGCCAGCAGCACGCCGGACACGACGCTCACCCCCAGGAAGGTCGCACCGAAGCGGGCCAGCCGGAGCGGCGCCCTGCGGGGCGGCTGGGGGTCCGCGTCCTCGGAGGAACTCCATATCGGGGGGAGGTTCGATTCCATTCCAGGATGCTAACCCTCGGGAGTCGCCGCTCGAACGATTTTTCGCGCCCGGTTGTCACGGCTGTGCAACAGGCCGGGGCTGACTCCGGCGGGGGTGAATCGCATACGCACCATATGAATGCGGGAGGCTCGGTGGTCCGTGTGCGATGCGGCCCGCCGGCGTGCGGCTCCCCCTCCTTCCCGGGCCCTGCCCTCTCTTGGATGCCCGGAGTGGGTCGGAAGGTTGCACACCTCGACGCGGGCCGGGCGGGAGGCGGTGGGCCCGGTTCGACGGGGGTGGTTGTCAGGGGCGCGGCATCCCGCTGGTGGGCGGGCGGGGGTGGCGGTCCGGTGGGTGTGGTGATCCTCGGGAGGGAAGGCGATCGAATAGCCGGGAATTGACCGTCCGGGCGCTCTCCGAATGGGCGGTGGTAACGGAGGTGGCCGGATCGACGTGAAGGAATGTCCCAAGGTTGTCAGGAAATAAGCTTTATTGGCTGGGCGCCCTGCCGTACCGGGGCGACCAGCCGTTTCACGAGCGACGGGGCCCGTGGCCCGGCCCGGGGGCCGGTTCAGGCGGCACGGGCGGCGCTGTCGGGAGCGGTCTCCAGGACCGCCTCCACGTCGACCGTGACGTCCACCAGATTGCTGACCACCGTGCCGCCCCGGTCCACCACGTCGTTCCAACTCACCCCGAAGTCCTGCCGGTTGATGCGGGTGCTCGCGGTGAACCCGGCGCGCCGCCGGGGTCCCAGGTCGCGCCCGTCCTCCCACCACGGGGTGTCCCACTGCCCGAGGTAGCTCACGTCGAAGGTGACCGGGCGGGTCACGCCGCGGATGGTGAGCTGCCCGGTCACCTCGAAGCCGCTCGCGCTCACCTGGTGGACCTGCGAGCCGACGAACTTCCAGGTCGGGTGGTGCTCGACGTCGAAGAAGTCGGCGCTGCGCAGGTGGGCGTCCCGCTCGGGCGAACCGGTGTACACCTGGGTCGCGTCGATGGTCGCCTCGACCCGGGCCCGCTCCGGAGTGTCGGGGTCGACCTCCAGGAAGCCTTGCACGTTCTTCAACTGGCCGCGCACGTAGGTGACCATCATGTGCCGGGCGCGGAACTCCGCACCGGTGTGGCTGGGCTCGAAGAACCATTTCGTGGTGGCCATGGCGACTCCGTGAGGTGGTGGCCGGTGCTGCCCGCGAACCCCCTCCAGCCAGCGTAGGGCGAACCCGGACCGGCGGCACCGCGACGGAAAACCGGGCGACTCCCCCGGGCGTGATCCCCTACGGTGAACACGCCCAGGGCGGCCGTTTACCGCCCGTCGACGTGGCGCGACCAACGCGCCCGCACACCCGGGGAGTTCCCTGTCATGACGCGCACCCTCGCCGCCGAGCTGCATTCCCACCTGGAGGAGACGGTCACCGTCCACGGGTGGGTCGACACGCTCCGGCTCCAGCGGCGCATCCAGTTCGTACTGGTCCGGGACCACACCGGTCTCGTGCAGGTCACCCACTTCCGCGGTGGGGAGGGCGACGCCGTCGAGGCCGCCTTCGAGGGCGTGACGGTCGAGTCCGCCGTGAAGATCACCGGCAGGGTCGTCGCCAACCCGCAGGTGAAGCTGGGCGGTCTGGAGATCGTCCCCACCCGCGTGGAGGTCGTCTCACCCGCCGAACCGAAACTGCCGATCGACGAGCGGACCGGCATCGACCAGCGCCTGGACTGGCGGTTCCTCGACATCCGGCGCCCCTCCCAGCACCTGGTCTTCGACGTCCAGACGACCGTCGAGCGCGCGATGCGCGAGGTGGCGGCCGAGGAGGGCTTCACCGAGCTGCACACGCCCAAGCTGATGGGGACGGCCTCCGAGTCGGGCGCCGAGGTGTTCGAGGTCGGCTACTTCGACCGCACCGCCTATCTGGCCCAATCCCCGCAGTTCTACAAGCAGATGGCCATCGCCGGCGGCATCGACCGGGTCTTCGAGGTCGGGCCGGTGTTCCGGGCCGAGCCGTCCTTCACCTCGCGGCACGCCACCGAGTTCACCGGGGTGGACGTCGAGATCGCCTGGACCGACGGGGCCGAGGACGTGATGGCCTTCGAGGAGCGGATGCTGCACCGCGTCCTGGCCGCGGTGGCCGAGCGCCACGGCGCGGCGATCGCCGAGCACTTCGGCACCCCGGTGACGGTTCCCGGACTGCCGTTCCCCAGGATCACGATGGCGGACGCGCTGGCCCGGCTCCGCGCCACCGGCTGGGACCGGGAGGGCGTCAAGGAGGACCTCGACCCCGAGGGCGAGCGCGCGCTGTGCGGCCTGATCGCCGAGGAGACGGGGCACGAGTTCGTCTTCGTCACCCGGTTCCCGTCCGCGGTGCGGCCCTTCTACCACCTGCGGCCGGAGGACGACCCGAGCGTCACCGACTCCTTCGACCTGCTGTGGAAGGGCGTGGAGATCACCACCGGCGCCCAGCGGGAGCACCGGTACGACCGCCTCGTCGCCCAGGCCCGGGAGAAGGGCATGGACACCGGGCCGCTCACCGGGTACCTCGACTGCTTCCGCTACGGCACCCCGCCGCACGGCGGCTTCGGACTCGGGCTCGGCCGGCTGCTCATGCTGGCCCTCGGCCTGCCGTCGATCCGCGAGGCGACCTTCCTCTTCCGGGGGCCGCACCGCCTCGAACCGTAGAACCGCGGAACCGTAGAACCGGGAAATGGCGGGCGGAACACGAAAGGGCCGCGTCCGAGGAGATCCGTCCTCGGACGCGGCCCTTTCGGCGTCTTTCGGCGTCTGTCGGTGCCGTCCGGTGCCGTCCGGTGCCGTCCCGGTGCCTTCCGGCCTCCGGCCGTGTTCCGTCAGCTGCGACGGAGGGCCTCGGTGAGCCGGTTCGCGGCTTCGATGATGGCCTGGGCGTGCAGGCGGCCCGGGTGGCGGGTCAGCCGCTCGATGGGGCCGGAGACGGAGACGGCGGCCACCACGCGGTTGGACGGTCCGCGGACGGGGGCGGAGACGGACGCGACGCCCGGCTCCCGCTCGCCGATGGACTGGGCCCAGCCGCGGCGGCGGACGCCGCTGAGCGCGGTGGCGGTGAAGCGGGCGCCCTGGAGGCCTCGGTGGAGGCGCTCGGGCTCTTCCCAGGCGAGGAGCACCTGGGCGGCGGAGCCGGCCTTCATCGGCAGGGTGCTGCCGACGGGGACGGTGTCGCGCAGGCCGGAGAGTCGTTCGGCGGCGGCGACGCAGATGCGCATTTCGCCCTGTCGGCGGTAGAGCTGCGCGCTTTCCCCGGTGACGTCGCGCAGATGGGTGAGGACCGGGCCCGCGGTGGCGAGCAGTCGGTCCTCGCCGGCGGCGGCGGAGAGTTCGGACAGGCGGGGGCCGAGGATGAAGCGGCCCTGCATGTCACGGGTGACCAGGCGGTGGTGTTCGAGTGCGACGGCGAGTCTGTGGGCGGTGGGGCGCGCCAGACCGGTGGCGGCGACCAGCCCCGCCAGTGTGGCGGGGCCCGACTCCAGTGCGCTGAGCACCAGAGCGGCCTTGTCGAGAACGCCGACGCCGCTAGTGTTGTCCATACCATGATATTGCAGTCTCAGTTGGCGAGACGCAAGTCTGTTTCGGTGTCCGCCATCCTCTCAGATGTGCGCAAAGCGGCTCTTCCGGGACCTGACGTCTCGCATGCCGGACGGGACGGGGGCGGGCCGCGCCGCGGAAGTCCGGCGGGAGCGAAATGGCCGGAGAAATGAAAAAAGCCCCTGCCGTGTCACTGTCGGACACGGCAGGGGCCTGAGAAGAATTCGGCGGCGTCCTACTCTCCCACAGGGTCCCCCCTGCAGTACCATCGGCGCTGAAAGGCTTAGCTTCCGGGTTCGGAATGGAGCCGGGCGTTTCCCTCTCGCTATGACCACCGAAATGATCGGGCCGGGCAATTGCTCGAAAGCATTGCCTTCGCCTCGTTGTCAATCATAGCAGGGGGAAATGCGGAGGGATTCGCGGGTCCGGCCCGGCGGCTCCCCGGCGGTACCCCGGCAGCGCCTCCGGAGACGCCCCGGGGGGGTGCGGTCGAGGCGACGCCGCGACGCTGTCGAGGTGCGGCCGGGGCACGGCGCGGCCCGGGGAGGTGCCCCCGGCCCGGGCGGAGGGGCGGAGGGGTGGCCGGTCCGGACCGGAGCCGGCGAGCCCGTGCGCACACCACCGAACCCCGCCCCTGTGCGCCGATCGCCCAAAAACCGACCGATAAGGTGTTAATCCAACATTCATCCATGCCGCATAGCCTCCGGGGGCTAGCCTCATGCTGAACGTCATCGTCCGACCGGGAGGCGAAAGCCCCGTGCAAGGCACTGTCACCACACCAGGCGGCCCCACGGCGGCCGGGGGCCAGGGCGAAGCGTTCCTGCTCGTCGTGGACGACGAGCCCAACATCCGCGAGCTGCTCTCCGCCTCGCTGCGCTTCTCCGGCTTCCGCGTCGCCTCCGCCGCCAGCGGCACCGAGGCGCTCGAACTGGTCGCCGTCGAACGCCCCGACCTGGTCGTGCTCGACGTGATGCTCCCCGACCTCGACGGCTTCACCGTCGTCGAGAAGCTGCGCGAGCGCACCAGCCGCGGCCAGATAGCCGGGCCGGCCCACGGACACCCCGGCGACCACCTGCCGGTGCTCTTCCTCACCGCCAAGGACGGCGTCGGCGACAAGGTGCAGGGCCTGGCCGCCGGCGCGGACGACTACGTCACCAAGCCGTTCAGCCTGGAGGAGCTGATCGCCCGGATCCGCGCCATCCTGCGCCGGGCCGGCGGCCCCGCCGAGGACGGCCGGCTGATCGTCGCCGACCTCAGCCTCGACCCGGTCGCCCACGAGGTCACCCGGGGCGGCACCGCGGTCTCGCTCTCCCCGACCGAGTTCAAGCTGCTGCACTACCTGATGGCCAACGTCGGGCGGGTGGTCTCCAAGTCGCAGATCCTCGACCACGTCTGGGCCTACGACTTCGGCGGGGACCTCTCCATCGTCGAGTCGTACATCTCCTACCTGCGCCGCAAGCTCGACTCCGGCCCGGCGCACGGCCCCAAGCTGATCCACACCGTGCGCGGCATCGGCTACGTCCTGCGCCGCCCCCCGCAGGGCTGACCGGACCCCGCCCGTGTTCGCCCGGTTCTCCTCCCGGCTGTCGCTGCGCGCCCGCCTGCTGGTGCTCGCGCTCGTGCTGGTCACCACCGGGCTCGCGGTCAGCGACGCCTTCGTGCTCGGCACCGTACGGGCCCAGCTGGTGCAGCAGCTGGACGAGCAGCTCCAGCGGTACGGACTGCCGCTCTCCCGCAAGCCCCCGAGCCAGCTGACCGCGCAGGCCGGCGGCCGGCCCGCGGTCGCCGGCCGGCGGGTCAGCCTGCCCAGCCAGTACCTGGTGCAGTACCTCTCCTCGGACGGCAAGGTCCAGGCGGTGATGCGCCAACCGGTCTCGGACAGCGACCCGGCGCCCCAGCTGGCCGGACTCGACCCGACCAGGACCGCCCCCGACGTCCCCTTCGACCTGCCCGACCAGCGCGGCCACCACAGCTGGCGGGTGCTGGTGCTGCCGCTCCAGCCGCCCCGCGGGCAGGCCGTCGGCCCCAGCGCGTACGCCGCGCCGGAGGTCACGCCGACCCACGTCATGGTGGCGGTCTCCCGGGAGGACATCGACGCCACCCTCGGCAAGCTGAACACCTCCTTCCTGGCCATCGGCGGCGGCGTCCTGCTGCTGATCGCCGCGCTCGGCTTCTTCGCGGTGCGGGCCGGGCTGCGGCCGCTGCGCCGGATCGAGGAGGGCGCCGAGCGGATCGCGGCCGGCGAGCTGTCGCACCGGATGCCGGAGCTCTCCCCGGGCACCGAGGTCGGCCGGCTGTCGGTCGCGCTCAACGGGATGCTCACCCAGATCGAGGCGGCCTTCGCGGCCCGCGCCGAGTCCGAGGCCCGGATGCGGCGCTTCGTCGCCGACGCCTCGCACGAACTGCGCACCCCGCTGGCCGGAATCCGCGGCTTCGCCGAGCTGTACCGGATGGGCGCGCTGCCCACCGAGGACGACGTCACGCGGACCATGACCCGGATCGAGAGCGAGGCCGACCGGATGGGCGCCCTGGTCGAGGACCTGCTGGTGCTCGCCCGCCTCGACGAGGAGCGCCCGCTCGACCTCGCCCCGATGGACCTGCGCACCCTCGCTGCCGACGCCCTGCACGACCTCACCGCCCTCGACCCGAGCCGCCCGGTCGCGCTCACCGGCCCGGCCGGCACCGGTGCGCCCGGCGCCGCGCCCGTCGTCGGCGACGAGGCGCGGCTGCGGCAGGTGGTCACCAACCTGGTCGGCAACGCGGTCAAGCACACCCCCGCCGGCACCCCGGTCCGGATCGGGGTGGGCGCCGGGCCCGGCGGCGTCTGCCTGCTGGAGGTCGCCGACTCCGGCCCGGGCCTCACCGAGGAGCAGGCCCAGCGGGTCTTCGACCGGTTCTTCCGGGTCGACGCCTCCCGCAGCCGCGACAACGGGGGCGGCGCAGGCCTCGGCCTCGCCATCGCCACCGCCCTCACCCGCGCCCACGGCGGCACCCTCACCCTGCACACCGCCCCGGGCGAGGGCGCCACCTTCCGCGTCGAACTCCCCCGCCAGCGCTGACCGGACGCCCGCGAGTCCGAACGCCGCGCTCCCGCACCACGGGACAGGCCCGGCCGGTCCCACGGTTCCGGCGTTCCCGGCCCCGAAACTCCTCGATCGAGTGAACCCGCCGCCGTTCACCCGGTCGGCCCCCCGGTCGTGTGCGACCGTGCTGCCGTTGCTTGTGCGGGCTCGCACGGGCTGATCACACTGGACGGGAAGTGGGGTGTCTCAATGAGCGCGCTCGTCGCCGAGAGGACCGTCGTGAACCTGGACCAGTTGCTGTGGCAGGCGTGGAAGTCCATGGATGTGCCCGAGGGCTTCCGAGCGGAGATCATCGAGGGGACGATCACGTTGTCACCCACCGGCAGCAGCCGCCATTTCGATGTCAACAACCGGGTTCTCGAAGGTCTGTTCGTGCAGTTGCGCGGCAGTGAATGGCGGCCGGGGAACGACTGCAACGTCATCGACGGGCTCAAAGTGCTCATCCCCGACGTGTTCGTCGCTCAGCGGGAGATCGAGGAGATCGAGCACCCGGAGGGAAAGGGCCTGGTTGCTTCCGGTGTTCTCCTCGTCGTCGAGACCGTCTCTCCCGGCGCCGAGAACCGCCGCCGCGATCACGTCCTGAAGCGGCGTGCCTACGCGGCCGCCGGCATCCCGGTGTACGTGATCATCGACGACCACGACGACGGCGGTGCCGTCACCGTCCTCACCGAACCCGATGCCGAACGCCGTGAGTACGGCTCCTCCACCCGCGTCCCCTACGGCAAGGAGGCCGTGATCCCCGAGGGCCCCGCCAAGGGGTTCGTGATCGGGCCCGACATCACCGGCGAGCGCCGTGGCTGACGGGCCGGCCTCGTTCAAGCGGGACCTGTCGGAGTGGCGGATCATGCTGGTCGCGTGGCGGCTGCTGATCCTGCAGGCGGCGGACCCGATGGTGTCGGCGGGGATGGTCGAGCACTCGACGTACCGGGCGCACCCGTGGCGGCGGGTGGAGCACACCCTGGGCAGCGGGCGGCGGCTGTTCTACCAGGACGCGGAGACGCTGCGCCGGGAGATCGCGCGGCTGGAGCGGGCGCACAAGCGGATCCGGGGGACGGGCCCCGACGGGGAGCCGTACGACGCCGCGGACGCGGCGACCAGGGCGTGGGTGCTGCTGACGCTCTTCGAGTGCGTGGCCGCGATGCGCCGGCTGGGCGGGGACGGGTACGGCGCGGGGGAGTCGGCGTCGGCGTACGCGGAGTTCCGCGAGGCGGTCGCCGCCTTCGGGCTTCCCGAGGGCGAGATCCCGGCCACGGTGGGGGAGTTGCCGGCCTACTTCGCCCGGTACGCGCGGGAGCGGCTGGAGTTCACCGAGGCGGCGCGCTACCTGCTGGACGACCTGCTGCGCGAGGCGCCGCGGCCGCGCCGGCTCGGGTTCCTCGGCGACACGGGCTGGCGGCTGCTGCGGCTGGTGGTCGCCCGGGCGGTCCGCGAGCTGACGGTGGCGGACCTGCCGCCGGTGGTGCTGGAGCGGTTCGGGCTGGTCCGCACCCGGCGGGGCGCGCTGCTGTCCGCCGTGCTGCACCGCGGCGCCGGCGCGGTCGTCCCCCGACTGCCGGACCGGCTGCGCTACCGCTCCCCGGAGCCGTCCGGGCCGAAGCGCCGGGGGCCGGAGCGCCGCGGACCGGAGCGCTGCGGACCGGAGCGGGACGGCCGCGCGCCCCGGCTGGACCGTTTCTTCCGCGAGGTGCTGGACCAGACCGGCGACGGCTTCGTCACGGTGCACGACCTGCGGGCGATGGCGCACAACGTGTGCTGGCGGCTGGAGCTGGACGAGGCCGGTGAGGCCCGGGTGTACGAGGCCTTCGACAGCTGGTGGGAGCAGCTGCGCACGGTGATGGACGCCGACGGCGACGGGAGGGTCGGTCAGGAGGAGTTCGTGGCGGCCACCCTGGCCGGCTGCGACCGGGACGAGGCCTACCTGGAGCGGGGGCTGCTGCCGGCGCTGCGGGCGGTGTTCGCCGCGGCCGACACGGACGGCAGCGGCTTCCTGGAGTTCAACGAGTACCGCGCCGTGTTCGGCGGGCCGAGGACGCACCCGGCGGAGCTGTCGCACGGCTTCCGCCGGCTGGACGCCGACGGGGACGGTCGGATCACCCGGGAGGAGTTCCTCGAGGGCTTCACCGGGTTCTTCACGGCCCGCGCCGGTTCCGCCCCGGGCACCGAGCTGCTCGGCCGGGCGTAGCGCGCCCCGCGGCCCGCCCGGGAGGAGGCGCGGCAGGGCCGTGCCGGGGCCGCGTCCTAGCACGTGGGCGCGGTCGGTGCGACCGGCCCGCGAGCCTGTCAAGCGCCGGTTCGGCCAACAACTTCCGGCCACCCGCCCGGTCGTTCGTTGCTCCGGCCCGCGGTCGGTCCGCAGACTGTGCGGACCGCGCCGCGGGCCGTGACGCACCCCACAGACCGTCCACCCCACCCCACCTGCAGTTCCCCCGTAAGGATGGTGGATACTGCTCCTTGTGAACGTGTTCACGTTCACAAGCGGACAAGCTTGCGTGGTTGAGCAACGGTCTACGGCTATAGATGAAGTTTGTCCGGAAGATGCCCGTCATCACGCGGGCAGGTTGGGAGAGAGGGCGACGTGGAACTGGCAATCGCTCACGAGACCATCGCGCGATGGCAATTCGGCATCACCACCGTCTACCACTTCCTCTTCGTCCCGCTCACGATCAGCCTGGCCGCGATCGTGGCCGGTCTGGAGACCGCCTGGGTGCGGACGAACAAGGAGAAGTACTTCCACGCGACCAAGTTCTGGGGAAAGCTCTTCCTCATCAACATCGCGATGGGCGTGGTCACCGGCATCGTCCAGGAGTTCCAGTTCGGCATGAACTGGTCCGACTACTCCCGCTTCGTCGGTGACGTCTTCGGCGCCCCGCTCGCGATGGAGGCGCTGATCGCCTTCTTCTTCGAGTCCACCTTCATCGGGCTGTGGATCTTCGGCTGGGACAAGCTGCCGAGGAAGATCCACGCCGCCTGCATGTGGATGGTGGCGCTGGGCACCGTGCTCTCGGGCTACTTCATCCTGGCCGCCAACTCCTGGATGCAGCACCCGGTCGGCTACGCGATCGACCCGGTCACCGGCAAGGCCCAACTGACCGACGTCGTACGGGTGCTGTTCCAGAACACCACCCTGGTGGTGGTCTTCCACACCCTGACCGCCGCGTTCCTCACCGGTGCGGCCTTCGTCGTCGGCATCGCCTCCTTCCACCTCTGGAAGGCCAAGCGGCTGCTTGAAAAGAGCGGAGGGGCGGAGACCGCCGACCCGAAGAAGACCGCCGCGATGCGCACCTCGCTGCGGCTCGGCCTGGTGCTCGCGGTGATCTTCGGCGCCGGCACCGCGCTCAGCGGCGACACCCTGGGCAAGGTCATGTTCGAGCAGCAGCCGATGAAGATGGCCGCCGCCGAGGCGCTCTGGGAGACCCAGGCGCCGGCGCCGTTCTCGGTGTTCGCCGTCGGTGACGTCAGCAAGGGCCACAACTCGGTCGCCCTGGAGATCCCCGGGATACTGTCCTTCCTCGCCCACAACGACTTCAGCTCGTCCGTCCCCGGCATCAACGACACCGCCGCCGCCGAAGCCGCCCAGCACGGCGGCGACCCCAAGGACTACATCCCGAGCATCTTCGTCACCTACTGGGGCTTCCGCCTCATGATCGGCTTCGGGATGACCTCCTTCGTGGCCGGCCTGATCGGCCTCTGGACCACCCGGAAGAAGCTCTTCCTGCACCCCGAGTTCCGCACCGGCGAGACCGAGGTGCCCCGGCTGATGCTCACCCCCAGGCGCGAGCTGGGGCCGCAGCTGACCAAGTGGAGCTGGCGGATCGGCATCCTGACCATGGGCTTCCCGCTGATCGCCAACAGCTTCGGCTGGATCTTCACCGAGATGGGCCGTCAGCCCTGGGCCGTCTTCGGCCTGATGACCACGGCCAGCGCGGTCTCCCCCAACGTCGGCGTCGGCACCCAGATCGGGGCGCTGGCGACCTTCACCACGCTGTACGCGATCCTGGCGGTCATCGAGGTCCGGCTGCTGGTCAAGTACGCCAAGGCCGGCCCGGTGGTCACCGAGCAGCCGCCCACCAAGGACCCGTCCCTGCGCGGACCGTCCTCGGACGAGGACGCCGACAAGCCGCTCGCCTTCGCCTACTGAGGCGCCGGGACCACTGGGGAACTGAGGATCTGACATGCAACTCCACGACGTCTGGTTCGTGCTGATCGCGGTCCTGTGGATCGGCTACTTCTTCCTGGAGGGCTTCGACTTCGGGATCGGCGTGCTGCTCAAGCCGCTGGCCCGGAACACCGCCGAGCGGCGGGTGCTGATCAACACCATCGGCCCGGTCTGGGACGGCAACGAGGTCTGGCTGCTGACCGCCGGAGGCGCCACCTTCGCGGCCTTCCCGGACTGGTACGCGACGCTCTTCAGCGGCTTCTACATCCCGCTGCTGGTCATCCTGGTCTGCCTGATCATCCGCGGCGTGGCCTTCGAGTACCGGCACAAGCGCGACGGCGAGCGCTGGCAGCGGAACTGGGAGGAGGCCCTCTTCTGGACCTCCCTCCTGCCGGCCTTCCTGTGGGGCGTGGCCTTCGCCAACATCGTGCGCGGCGTGGACATCGACGCGCAGAAGAACTACACCGGCACCCTCTGGGACCTGCTCAACCCGTACGCGCTGCTCGGCGGCCTGGTGACGCTCGCCCTGTTCACCTTCCACGGCTCGGTGTTCGCCGTGCTCAAGACGGTCGGCGGGATCCGGGAGCGGGCCCGCCGGGCCGCGCTGCTGTCCGGGCTGGCGACCGCCGTGCTGGCGCTGGTCTTCCTGGTCCGGACCCAGGCCGACCACGGCAACGGCCGCAGCCTCGCCGCGATGGTCGTCGCGGTGGCCGCCCTGCTCGGCGCGCTGGCGGCGAACCAGCTGCGCCGCGAGGGCTGGGCGTTCTCGCTCTCCGGGCTGACCATCGTGGCCGCGGTCGGGATGCTCTTCCTGGCGCTCTTCCCGGACGTCATGCCCTCCACCCTCGACCCGGAGTGGAGCCTGACCGTCAGCAACGCGGCGTCCTCGCCGTACACGCTGAAGGTGATGACCATCGTGGCGGCGATCTTCACCCCGCTGGTGATGCTCTACCAGGGCTGGACCTACTGGGTGTTCCGCAAGCGGATCGGCGTCCAGCACATCCCCGGGCACGACCCGGCCGCCCAGCTCGACCAGGCCTGACGCCGTGAAGCCGGTCGACCCCCGACTCCTCGGGTACGCCCGCACCACCAGGGCCTTCCTCGCCGGATCCGTGCTGCTCGGCGCGGTCGGCGCGGCCCTGGTGGTCGCCCAGGCGAGTCTGATCGCCGAGATCGTCGTCCGCGCCTTCCAGCGCGGGGCGACGCTCGGCGAACTGACCGCGCCACTGCTGCTGCTCGCCCTGACGGCGGTCGGGCGCGGGCTGGTCGGCTGGCTCACCGAGCTCACCGCGCACCGCTCCGTCGCCCGGGTGAAGTCCACCCTGCGGCGCCGGCTGCTCGACCACGCCACCGCGCTCGGCCCGTCCTACCTGGCGGGCCGGCGCACCGGCGAACTCACCACCCTCGCCACCCGCGGCATCGACGCGCTGGACGACTACTTCGCCCGCTACCTGCCGCAGTTGGCTCTGGCCGTGGTCGTCCCGGTGATCGTATTGCTGCGGATCGTCGGCGCCGACTTCACCTCGGCCGCGGTCATCGCCGGGACGCTGCCGCTGATCCCGCTGTTCATGGTGCTGATCGGGATGGCCACCCAGTCCCGGATGGACCGGCAGTGGAACACCCTGGCCCGGCTCTCCCACCACTTCCTCGACGTGGTCGCGGGGCTGCCCACCCTCAAGGTGTTCAACCGGGCCCGCACCCAGGCCGCCACGATCGCCCGGATCACCGCCGACTACCGCCGGGCCACCCTGCGCACCCTGCGGATCGCCTTCGTCTCCTCCTTCACCCTGGAGCTGCTCTCCACGCTGTCCGTCGCGCTGGTCGCCGTCACCGTCGGCTTCCGGCTGGTGGACGGCACGCTCGACCTGGATACCGGGCTGCTGATCCTGGTGCTCGCCCCCGAGGTGTACTTCCCGATCCGCCAGGTCGGCGCGCTCTACCACTCCAGCGTCGAGGGACTGACCGCCGCCGACGAGCTGTTCCAGGTGCTGGAGACCCCGCTGCCCGCCGCCGGCACCGTCCCGGCGCCCGACCTCGCGGGTGCCGTGATCACCGCCGAGGGCCTGGTCGTCCGGCACCCCGGGCGCACCGAGCCCGCGCTGGACGGCGCCGGGCTGACCCTGCACCCGGGCTCCGGCACGGCGCTCACCGGCCCCAGCGGCGCCGGGAAGTCCACCCTGCTGGCCGTCCTGCTGGGCCTCACCGCCCCCGACGAGGGCACCGTCCGGATCACCGCCGCCGACGGCCGCCGGTACGACCTGGCCGAGCTGGACCCGGGGAGCTGGCGGCGGCAGATCGCCTGGGTGCCCCAGCACCCCCACCTCTTCGCCGGGACGGTCGCCGAGAACCTGCGGCTCTACCGGCCGGAGGCCACCGACGAGCAGCTGTGGACGGCGCTGCGGGCCGCGCACGCGCTCGACTTCGTGACCGACCTGGCGGCCGTCCTGGGGGAGGACGGCGCCGGGCTCTCCGCCGGACAGCGCCAGCGCCTCGCCCTGGCCCGGGTGCTGCTCGCCGAGGACCGGCCGCTGGTGCTGCTGGACGAGCCGACCGCCAACCTGGACGGCGCCTCCGAGGCGGCCGTGGTGGACGCCGTCCGGGCGCTCACCGGGGACCCGGCGCGCACCGTGCTGGTGGTCGCGCACCGGCCGGCCCTGCTGGCCGCCGCCGACCGGCGGGTACGGCTGGCGGGACCGCCCGCCCTCCCGGCCGCCGAACCGGTCGCCCCGCTCGCCCACAGCGGCAGGCCCACCCCGGCCCCCGCCGCGGCCGAGGAGCCCGGCGCCGAGGGCGGCACCACCCCCAGGCTGGCGCTCGCGATCCTGCTCGGGGCGCTCGCCCTGGGCTGCGCCGTCGCGCTGATGGCCACCTCCGGCTACCTGATCTCCCGGGCCTCCCAGATGCCGCCGGTGCTCTACCTGATGATGGCGGTCACGTCCGTCCGGGCCTTCGGCATCGGCCGCAGCGTCTTCCGCTACGCCGAGCGGCTGGTCTCGCACGACGCGGTGCTGCGCACCCTCGGCACCCTGCGGGCCGCCGTGTACCGCCGGCTGAGCGCGCTCGCCCCGGCCGGACTGCCCGCCTTCCGCCGCGGCGACCTGCTCTCCCGGCTGGTCGCCGACGTGGACGCGGTCCAGGACCACTACCTGCGCTGGCGGCTGCCGGCCGCGGTGGCCGGGCTGGTCGCGCTGGCCTCGACGGCGGCGATGGCCGCCTTCCTGCCGGCCGCCGGGCTGGTGCTCGGCCTCGGGCTGCTGCTCGCGGGCGCGCTGGTGCCCGCGCTGGCCGCCCGCTGGTCGGCCGGGGCGGAGCGGCGCCAGGCGCCGGCGCGCGGGCGGCTGGCCACCACCGTGGTGGACGCCCTCACCGGTACGGCCGAGCTCACCGTGGCCGGTGCGCTGCCCGGCCGGCTGGCCGCGGTCCGCGCGGCCGACACCGCGCTGACCCGGCTGGCCGCCCGCTCGGCCGCCACCACGGCGCTCGGCACCGGTCTGATCGCCCTGCTCACCGGACTGACCGTGACCGCCGCGGCCGCCGTCGGCGTCCAGGGCGTGCGCGACGGGGTGCTGGCGCCGGTCTGCCTGGCCGTGGTGGTGCTGACCCCGCTGGCCGCCTTCGAGGCCGTCACCGGGATGCCGCTCGCCGTCCAGGCCCGCCAGCGCAGCCGCGCCGCGCGGGCCCGGCTGGACGAGGTGCTGAACGCTCCGGAGCCGGTCACCGAGCCCGCCGAGCCGCTGGCGCTGCCCGAGCGGCCGCTGCCCGTCGCGGTGCGCGGGCTGACCGTCCGGCACCCCGGGCAGCCGGTGGACGCGCTCACCGGGGTGGACCTGGACCTCGCGGCCGGCCGCCGGATCGCCGTGGTCGGCCCGTCCGGCTCCGGCAAGACCACCCTCGCCCAGGCGCTGCTGCGCTTCCTGGAGCCGAGCGCCGGGACGGTGCGGTTCGCCGACGGAACGGCCGGGGCCGTGGACGCGAGCGCGCTGTCGGGTGAGTCCGTCCGCCGGGTGATCGGGCTCTGCGCCCAGGACGCCCACGTCTTCGACAGCTCGCTGCGGGAGAACCTGCGGCTGGCCCGCCCGGGGGCGGGGGAGGAGGAGCTGCGCGCCGCCCTGGCCGCCGCCCGGCTGCTGGAGTGGACCGAGGGACTGCCGGACGGCCTGGACACCATGGTCGGCGAGCACGGCGCCCGGCTCTCCGGCGGCCAGCGCCGGCGTCTCGCGCTCGCCCGGGCGCTGCTCGCGGACTTCCCCGTGCTGGTCCTGGACGAGCCCGCCGAGCACCTCGACCTGCCCACCGCCGACGCCCTGACCGCCGACCTGCTGGCCGCCACCGAGGGCCGCAGCACGGTGCTGATCACCCACCGGCTGGCCGGGCTGGACGACGCCACGGTGGACGAGGTG
Source organism: Kitasatospora sp. NPDC002543 (assembly GCF_053594915.1). Taxonomy (NCBI): domain Bacteria; kingdom Bacillati; phylum Actinomycetota; class Actinomycetes; order Kitasatosporales; family Streptomycetaceae; genus Kitasatospora; species Kitasatospora sp. NPDC002543. The sequence continues at coordinate 38,626 of NZ_JBSFWR010000031.1, forward strand.
CTGGTGCTGGACGGCGGCCGGGTGGCGGAGCGGGGCCGCTGGTCGGAGCTGGTCGCCGACCCGGACGGGCGGCTGCACGCGATGTGGCGGCGGGAGCGGGAGGCGGACGGGCTGCTCGAACCGGTGGGCTGACGGCCGTACGGCGGCCGGCGGTACCGCCCGCCGGGCCGCCGTCGGGCCGTCGCGCGCCGCTGCCGGGCCGCCGTCGGGCCGCCGTCGCGCCGGGCCCGCACCGGCCTCGCGCGTCCGTCGCGCCGTCCTTCGTCTGAAAAGCGTACAAACTAGGCTTTCTTCATGGACCCCACGCCGGACCTCCCCGAGGCCACTGCCGAGCCGACACCCCATCGGGTGCCCGAGATCGCCTCGCTCGGACTGGACACGCTGGTCACCGAGGTCGCCGAACGCCTGCAGTCGGCCGCCGCGGTCACCGACCGGATGCAGCGGCTGCTGGAGGCGGTGGTCTCCATCGGGGCCGGACTGGACCTGCACGCCACCCTGCACCGGATCGCCATGGGCGCGGCCGAGCTGGTCGACGCCCGGTACGCGGCACTCGGCGTGATCGCCCCCGGCGGCACCGGCCTGGCCGACTTCATCCACGTCGGGATCGACGACGGGACCGCCGCCGAGATCGGCGAACTGCCCGCCGGCCGGGGCATCCTCGGCGCGCTGATCGACCGCCCCGAGCCGCTGCGGCTGGCCGACCTGCGCGCTGACCCGCGCTCCTCCGGCTTCCCGCCGCACCACCCGTGCATGAGGACCTTCCTGGGCGTGCCGATCAGGGTCCGGGCGGAGGTGTTCGGCAACCTCTACCTCACCGAGAAGAAGGGCGGCGGCGCCTTCACCCCCGAGGACGAACAGGTGGTGCACGCCCTCGCCGCCGCGGCCGGCGTGGCCATCGAGAACTCCCGGCTGTACGAGGAGGGGCGGCGCCGCGAGCGCTGGATCGCCGGCGCCGCCGCCGTCGCCACCGCCCTGCTCTCCGCCGAGCAGGCCGAGAGCGCGCTGACCGTCGCGGCCGAGCAGGTCCGGGAGCTGGCGGACGCCGCGCTCGGCATGATCCTGCTGCCGACCGGCCCGGAGGGCGGCGGCGAGGGCGACGGGCAGATGCGGGTCGCGCACGCCTCCGGCGAACTGGCCGAGTACGTCCGCGGCGAACTGCTGCCCAGGGAGAGCTTCGCGGCGCGGCTGCTCGCCGGGGAGAGCGTCTACCTGGACGACATGTCCAGCGACCCGACGGTGGTGATCCGGCTCGCCCGCCGCTTCGGCCCGTCCGTGGCCGTGCCGATGGTCGCCGCCGGGCGGGTGCTCGGCGGGCTCTGCGTCTGGCGCCCCACCGGCGCGGTGCCGTTCACCGACAGCGAGAAGCAGCTCGCCGAGACCTTCGCCTCGCAGGCCGCGCTGGCCCTGCGGCTCGCCGAGGGCCAGCGCGACCAGCAGCGCCTGGCCGTCTTCCAGGACCGCGACCGGATCGCCCGCGACCTGCACGACCTGGTGATCCAGCGGCTGTTCGCCACCGGGATGATGCTGGAGAGCGCCGCCCGGCGGGCGATCGTCCCCGAGGTGAGGGTCGGCATCGGCAAGGCGGTGGACGAGCTGGACGCCACCATCCAGGAGGTCCGCACCACCATCTACGCCCTCCAGCACGACAACCACGGCGACGCTCCGGACACCCTGCGCACCCGGGTGCTGCGGGAGGCCAGCCAGGCCGCGGCCGCGCTCGGGTTCAAGCCCTCGGTGAGCTTCGTCGGGCCGGTGGAGAGCCTGGTCGGCGAGAAGACCGGCCGTCAACTGCTGGCCGCGCTGCGCGAGATGCTCTCCAACACGGCCCGGCACGCGCGGGCCTCCCGGGTCGGCGTGGAGATCGACGCGACCAGCCACCTGGACGAGGACGGGCGGCCGATGGGCGGCGACCCGGAGTCGCTGGACCGGGGCGGGCGGCCCGGTGTGCTGCTCACCGTGACCGACGACGGGGTGGGCATCCCGGCGGGCGGCCGGCGCAGCGGGCTGCTCAACCTCACCCGGCGCGCCGAGGCGCTCGGCGGCGACGCCTGGCACGAGAGCGGGCCTTACCGCAAGGGGACGATGGTGCGCTGGACCGCCCGGCTCTGACCGTTTCCGGTCGGTCCCCGACCGGTTCCCGGCTGTTCGCGGTGCGTCTGCGGGCCGGTTGCCGACCAGGACGGATGAAAGTTAAACGAGAGAGAACTTCCGGGCCAACAGCGCAAGTTGTGAACGTTCTGGGCTTTCGGCGCCTCCGTGTGCACACATAGCTTTGCTCCCGCTCGGAGGGGAATCCGGAGGGCAACCGGACGGAGGGGGCAGTGAACGCTGCCGGCCGCGGCTACACCGCAGCAGGGGCAAGTCGAGGGGGTTTCCGCGCCGAACGGGCGGCGGACGGGCGCTACCGCTGGCAACTGAAGGCGCCCAACGGACGGGTGGTCGCGATCACCCCGGCCGCGTTCGAGACGGTGGGCGAGGCCGAGCGGGGCTTCGACGGACTGCGCGCCACGGCGGGCGACCTCACCGCGCGGATCACCCACGTACGGGAGGGCATCGGCTGGATCTGGGTCGTCCCGAGTTCACGGGCCTTCCCCGAGGTGCGCTCCAGCCGCGCGTACGAGCGGTACGCGACCTGCCAGAACGCCTTCCGGCGGTTCGTGGTGCTGCTCGCCAAGCAGCCGCCCCGCGAACTCCCGGAGCCCGCGGTGCCGTTGAGACGCACCGATGGCCGCTGAACGGCGCGGTCCGCGGCTGCTGACCGTGCCGGCGGCCGACCGCTGCCTCGGCTGGGTGCTGCGGGCCGCCAACGGGCGGCCGCTCGGGGTCGGCGTGCGGAGCTACCGGAGCGAGGAGGAACTCGCCGAGGCTGTACGGGTGTTGCTGATCGAACGGGCCGCGCTGCGGTGTTCGGTCGGGCAGTCCGAGGGGCGTCAGTGGGTCTGGGCCGCCTACCTGCCGGTGCGCAGCACCCGGCCGGGCACGGCCGACGCCGTTCCGGTCGCCCGCAGTGCGCGGGGGTACCTGCGGCGGGACCAGTGCCAGGCGGGGATCGAGGGGTTCCTGGCCGGACTGCAGTGGGTGGGGCAGGAGTTGCGGCGGTCCGGGCGGGACGGCCGCCGGCCCCTCTGACCGTCCGGAACCATGACGGTCCGTCGTTCGACGGACCGTCATGTCGGCGTTCCCGGAGGGGGTGGCTCCGCTCCGGTCCCGGTCCGTGCAGTTCCGGTGAAGGACAGGTTTCCGGCAACACCCCGAGCAGCCTCCTGGAGAAGAACGTCGACCGGCTTCGGAGACCGGGCAGTGCCCCTGTCACGTGCACGCTGACCAGTGGCTAAACCTCGCTGAACCGATGAGTCGACATTCCCCGGCGGGACTCCACCTCTCTTCCGGCGGAACCTCCCCGGCGGACAGGATCGGCACTGCCGGCGAGGCCGCAGCGGACGCGGCCACACGGCCCCGAACTCCCCAACGGAGTGCGGGTTCACGCGATGTACGTCTCTCCCCCGGAGGAAGAGGAACATGCGTAAGACCGCTGCCAAGCTGCTCACCGTCGCCGCCCTGGCGACCTCCCTCGCGACCGTCGCGGGCGGCACCGCCGTCGCCGACCCGGCCGCCGGCGTGACCCCCCGCGCCATCGACTTCGCGGGCACCGGTTCGGACACCACCCAGGCCGTGCTGAACCAGCTCGCCGCCGACTACAACGCGTCGCTGACCGACCCGAACGCCCCCCGCGTCTACAGCTGGGACGCGACCCCGACCGGCACCACCATCACCCCGAAGGCCGGCGCCGCCACGATCGCCCGCCCGAACGGCTCCGGTGCCGGCATCAAGGCGCTGACCACCTACACCAACACCACGGTGGACTTCGCCCGCTCCTCGCGCGGCCCGCAGTCCTCCGACCCGACGACCGACGACTTCGTGAGCTTCGCCAAGGACGCCGTCGCCTGGGCCGCCCCGGCCACCGGCAACGCCCCGGCGAACCTGAGCACCGCGAACCTGAAGGACATCTACACCTGCGCGGTCACCACCTGGAACCAGATCGACCCGGCGCTGCCGAACGCCACCATCAAGCCCTTCCTGCCGCAGTCCGACTCGGGCACCCGCTCGTTCTTCCTGACCACCATCGGTGGCGGCGTCGCGGTCACCCCCGGTGCCTGCGTCACCAGCGGCACCCAGGAGAACCAGGGCAGCGACACGGCCCTGGCCGACGTCAACGCGCTGGTCCCCTACTCCGTGGCCCACTACATCGGCCAGGTCTACTACGGCAAGGGCACCGGAGCCGACGTCCAGGGCCCGCTGACCATCCGCAACGTCGACGGCGTCACCGGCGGCCCGGTGGACACCACCCTCAAGCAGATCAGCGGCAACTTCGCGGCCACCCCGTACGCCCGCGTGGTCTACAACGTCTTCCGCGACTCCGAGTGGACCTCGAACGCCACCCTGCGCGCCATCTTCGGCAAGGGCGGCTGGATCTGCACCAACGGCGCCAGCGACATCAAGAGCTTCGGCTTCCTGCCGCTGTCCTCCTTCGCCTGCGGCTCCGTCACCCACTCCTGAGCCACCCCGCACCACACCGGCGGCCGCGGGGCCTCGCCCCGCGGCCGCCGGGCCACTCTCCTGGATCGCCTGCGGCCGCAGCCCCCGCTCCTGAGCCCTCCCGCACCACCAGCACCTCACCTCTCCCTCTCCCAAGGAGTCCAGCATGTCCCGCATCAGCGCCCGCCTGGCCGCGACCGGTGCCGCCGTCGTCCTCTCCCTGACCGCGGTGAGCGGTGCCGCCGTCGCCGACACGGCCACCACGCCGGCCGCCGGCCAGGCCGTGATCACCACGGACGTCGACTTCCTGACGAACGCCGCGCTCAACGGCATCGTGGTCATCCCGCTCCAGCCCGCGAACCCGGCGTACGACCAGACCGCGGGCCTCACCGTGACGCTCCCGGTGACCGGCGGCGCTGCGAACATCCCCTCCTTCTACGGCGACGTGCAGTTCGGCGGCGGCCTGCTCTTCCTGAACCTGAAGACCGGCAAGAGCGTGACCTTCAAGCAGCTCGACTTCTCGGTCGACAACGGCTACTTCACCGCGGTGCCGAACGGCTCGACCACCCCCGTCCCGCTGCTCGACCCGTCCGGCGACAACGTGATCACCCGCAGCGGCCTCACCCAGAACCTGACCTCCTCCAGCTTCGAGGTGGACGCGGCGGGCGCGCAGTACCTGGACACCAAGCTGGGCACCGGCTACTTCACCGCCGGCCAGAAGATCGGCAAGCTCGCGCTGTCCTACACCCCGGCGCACTGAGCCACCCGGTACCGCCCGCGCGGTACCGGACCGCAGGTCGGCGGGCCCGCGCCTCGGCGTGGGCCCGCCCGTTTGCGGAGTTCCCAACTCCGGTACGGAGTCGTCGCGTTGTGGTCTCGTACATCTGGCCGACCGGATCCCGCCATGTCCGGCTGGCCGAATAGTACGCACGGAATCGTCCGTCCCCAGCGCGATCGACGCCCTCGCGCCGCCTCCCTCGGCGGCCCGCATCTCCCGGAGGCCTCGCCATGAGAAACCCCGTACCCGAACCGAGAGGCCAAGGGGGGTGGCGCCGTCGACTACCGGCCCTGGCACTCGTCAAGGCCGTGGTGGCGGCGCTCGCCGTGATTCCGATCGGGTTGGGCGCGGCGCCGCAGGCGCATGCCGACTCGGCGGTGACGGTTCCGGGCCCGAAGGTCTGGATTCCGGCCACCAAGAAGTACGGCCAGCCGGGAAGCGTGACCGTCTCCCAGACGGCCAACCTGACCAACCAGGTGCTCCAGGTCTCCTGGAGCGGCTTCACCCCGACCGTCTTCCTGGGCTCCAACGCCCCGGCCCCGACGGCGCAGCCGCTGTCGACCCACATCCTCTACGCGGTGCGGATCTACCAGTGCCGCGGCACCGACCCGGCGGTGACGGACTGTTACGGCAGCACCCTCTACGGCGGCGACGCGACGAAGGGCTTCGAGCAGCCGCCCCGGCCGACGCGCACGGAGACCCCGGAGTGGCCCACCAACCAGGTGATCGCCGCGACCGGCCCGGACGGCTCGGGCACCGCCTCGATCGAGGTGTGGAGCTCCAAGGAGAGCTCCACGCTGGGCTGTGACGCGACCCACCCCTGCTCCCTGGTGGTCGAGCCGAACTACGGCGGCGACCCGCTGGACCTCTACCAGGTCCTCGACGGCAAGGCCGACTGCGAGTTCCACGACCTGGACACCGACCCGGACGGCTACACCGCCGCCGACGGGATCATGACCCCCGGCAACCAGAACTGGAAGACGGGCAACCGGACCAGCGAGCAGTGCGCCTGGCAGCACCGGACCGTGGTCCCGCTCTCCTTCGCCCCCACGCCGGACTCCTGCGCGGCGAGCAGCCAGGCCTTCGGCGCCGCCGGTCTGGAGATGGCCAACCGGGCCATGCAGCAGTGGCGGGCCGGCCTGTGCCTGGGCGAATCGCCGATGACCGTGGGCTACGTCCCGGCCGGCGGCGAGCCGCAGGCCCGCGCGGCGTTCCTGGCCGGCAGCGGCACCACCGAGGTCGCGCTGACGGCGCGGCCCGACCGGTCGCCGCCCACCCGTCCGTACGTCTACGCCCCGCTCGCCACGACCGGCATCTCGGTCACGTACCTGATCGACGACCCGAAGACCGGCCGGCAGATCCGGGACATGAAGCTGAACGCCCGGCTGGTGGCCAAACTGCTCACCCAGTCCTACGCCTCACCGGGAACGAGCATCCCCTCCGTGGCCGGCAACCCGACCTGCCTCTTCACCGACCCCGAGTTCAAGCAGCTGAACCCGGAGACGGCGGCCAACGGGATCCACTGGCCGACGAGCTGCGGCGGCACCCTGACGATCTACCCGGGCGTCCCCGGCGGCACCACCGACTTCACCTACCAGCTGACCTCGTGGTTCGCCGCCGATCCGGACGCGAGCCGCTTCCTCGACGGTGAGCCGGACCCGTGGGGCATGCGCGTCGACACCTTCTACCTGAAGCCGCGGTTCGCCGGCTACCCGGCGGAGGCGTTCCAGACCCAGGACTTCTCCGGGCCCGCCCAGGGCAGCGCGGGCGTCGACTTCCAGCACTGGAAGCAGTACGAGTGGAACCCCTCGCTCGACGGTCTCGGGCGGGTGGCGCGCAACCTGATGCAGTACCAGCCCAACTGCCAGCAGCCGAACACCGAGTCCGACGGCAGCCACAAGGCCTGCCCCGCGCAGATCCCCGGCCAGCGCGCGCTGCTCGCCATCATGGACACCGCGCAGGCCAAGGCCTTCTCGCTGCCCGAGGCCGCGCTGGGCAACCCGGCCGGCTCCTTCGTGGCGCCGGGCACGGCCGGCTTCCAGGCCGCCGTCGCCGACATGCCGACCGACGCCGCCACCGGGGTCCAGCAGCTGCCCTACGGCACGCCGGACACCGCGTTCTCCCGCGACCAGCGGGCGTACCCGCTGACCGCCGTGCAGTACGCGATGGTGCCGACCGGCGGCGTGTCCGCCGAGAAGGCCGCCTCGATCGCGCAGTTCCTCAAGTCGGTGACCACCGACGGCCAGACCTACGGCCTCGCGCCGGGCCAGCTGACCCAGGGCTACCTCGCCCTGACCGGCGCCCAGCGCCAGCAGGCCCAGGAGGCCGTGCAGCACGTCGCCGCGCAGGACGGCAAGCTGCCCGGCAACCAGACCGCCCCGCCGCCCGGCGGTGAGCCCGGCACCCCGGAGAACGGGAACGGTTCCTCCGGATCCGGCGGCACCGGCGAGGGCGTCACCCCGGTGAGCGGCTCCGGCACCGGCGGCACCACCGCGGACGGCAACTCCGGCGGCACCGGCTTCGGCTCCTCCGACGGCCTGTCCGGCGGCGGCCTGTCCGGCACCGGCTCCACCGGGACCGGCACGGCCGGCGGCGCCGCGGCGCCCGGCGCCCCGGCGGCCGGCGGCGCCAAGCCCGGCGCGAGCGCCGCGCCCTCCGGCAACGCGATCGCCGCGGCCCCCGTCGGCACCCCGGTGCCCGACCGTTCCGGCGCCGCCCGGCTGCTGCTGCCCGTCGCGCTGATCGCCGGCCTGGTGCTGCTGGTCGGTGGACCGGCCGCGCTGTTCCTCGGCGGCACCCCGGCCGGGGCGAAGGTGCTGGCCGGCGCCCGCACCCAGTGGTCGCGACTGCGCCGCAAGTAGGAACCCGCGCTCGGCGGGGCCGCCGTTCCGGCCCCGCCGAGCGCGTTCCCTCCCGCCGAGGCAGCGCCCCGGTCCCTCACCGAGCACGCCCGTTCCCGAGCACGGAGAGCACACCATGACATCCGCCGCCGAGCCCGCGGCACCGTACGCCGGGGCACCACGCGAACCCGGCCACGGGCCCGACCAGGACGTGCCGCGCACCATCACCGCCCCCGCGACCCCGGGCGACCGGGTCTTCCGCGGCGTGCTGCGGCTGGCCGGCCTCTCGGTCTTCGCGATCATGGGACTGATCGCCTTCTTCCTGATCCTGCGCGGCACCGACGCGCTGCGCGCCGTCGGCTGGTCCTTCCTGACCGAGCAGAAGTGGCAGACCGCCGCCCACAACTTCGGCATCGGCGCCGTCCTGCCCAACGGCCTGCTGATCGCGCTGATCGCGCTGGTCATCGCCGTCCCGGTGGCGCTCGGCACCGCGATCTTCATCTCCGAGTACGCCCCGGTGCGGCTGCGGGCCGCCCTGGTCTCGCTGGTCGACCTGATGGCGGCGATCCCCAGCATCGTCTACGGCCTGTGGGGCCTGTTCTTCCTCCAGCCGCGGATCCTCGGCTTCGTCCGCTGGCTGGCCAACCACCTGGGGGACTACGTCCCGTTCCTCAAGGTGCGCACCGGCGACATCGGCACCTCGTACACCTCGTCGACCTTCATCGCGGGGGTGGTGGTCTCACTGATGATCATTCCGATCATCACCTCGCTCAGCCGGGAGGTCTTCTCCCAGGCCCCGCAGGGCGAGCGGGAGGGCGCGTACGCGCTCGGCTCGACCCGCTGGGGAATGGTCCGCTCGGTCGTCCTGCCGTTCGGCAAGGGCGGTGTGATCGGCGCGGTGATGCTGGGCTTCGGCCGGGCGATGGGCGAGACCATCGCCGTGGCGCTGATCATCTCGCCGAACTTCAAGGCCATCACCCACATCCTGGAGAACGGCGCCAACTCGATCTCGGCGCTGATCGCGCTGCGCTTCGGCGAGTCGGACGCGCTGTCGCTCTCCGCGCTGATGGCCGCGGGTCTGGTGCTGTTCGCGCTCACCCTGCTGGTCAACGTGCTGGCCGGGTTCGTCATCAACCGCTCGCGCTCCGGCGCGGCGACGGCGGACTGAGCATGACGAACCGTCAGATCGCCCGTGGGGCACGCCGCCACCCGAACCGTGAAGGGACCATCCGATGACCACGCTCGACCTGCCGCCGGTCGCGGCGTCCGGGCCCGTCGACGAAGCGGCGCCCGCCGGGCCCGCCGCGACCGGGGCCCCGCGGCCGGAGAAGAAGCTCCGGATCGGCGGCGTCACCCGCGACGACGTCCTCACCGTGGCGGGCGCGGCCGTCGGCTCGCTCGCGCTGGACTGGGTGCTGTACGAGCGGGTGCTGCCGTTCAGCGGCGCCTTCGGCTTCCTGATCTGCTGGTACCTGCTCTTCCTGGCCGGCTACTACCTGGTCGGCCGGCTCCAGTGGCACCCGATGATGGTGCGGGACCGGCTGATCGCCGTGACGGCCTGGAGCTCCGGGCTGCTGGTGGTCGGGCTGATCGCCGAACAGATCGGCTACGTCGCCACCCGCGGCTGGGAGGCCGCCCAGCACCTCAACTTCTTCACCCAGTCGATGGACCACACCGGCCCGCTCGACGGGCTGGACTCGGGCGGCGCGCTGAACGCCGTCGTCGGCTCGCTGGAACAGCTCGGCCTGGCCACGCTGTTCGCCGTCCCGCTGGGCATCGCGGCGGCCGTCTTCATGTCCGAGGTCGGCGGCCGGATGGCCCGCCCGGTGCGCACCCTGGTCGAGGCGATGACGGCCCTGCCGTCCATCGTGGCGGGGCTGTTCATCCTCGGCGTCGTGATCCTCACCTTCGGCTTCGAGAAGAGCGGCTTCGCGGCCTCCCTCGCACTCACCGTGATGATGATGCCGATCGTCACCCGGGCCGCCGAGGTGGTGATCCGGCTGGTGCCGGGCACCCTGCGGGAGGCCTCGTACGCGCTCGGCGGCAGCCAGTGGCGCACGGTGTGGAACGTGGTGCTGCCGACCGCCCGGCCCGGCCTGGTGACGGCGGTCGTGCTCGGCATGGCGCGCGGTGTCGGCGAGACCTCGCCGGTGCTGCTGACCTCCGGCTTCACCTCGCAGTTCAACGGCAACCCGTTCTTCGAGCACCAGGTGTCGCTGCCGCTGTACATCTGGAACTACGTCAAGCAGCCCTACGACGGGATGATCGCGCGCGGTTTCGCCGCGGGCCTGACCCTGATGGCCGTGGTGCTGATCCTCTTCGTCACCGCGCGCGTCCTGGGCGGCCGCCGGCCCGGCCAGCTGACCAGGGCCCAGAAGCGCATGATCAGCCGGGAGGCCCGCCGCCAGGAGGCGGCCGCCCTCGGGGGCATCGCCCGCCCGTACGCCCTCCACTCCGAGGCGAAGCATCGATGACAAGGCCAACCACCCTCCGTACCAGAGGAGTTCACATGTCCAGGGGCCTCAGTCGCTCCGTGGCCCGGCTGCTGGCGGGGACGATGTCCCTGATGCTCGCGGCGGCCTCCCCCCTGCTGGGGCAGACCCCGGCGTTCGCGGCCTCCGTCTCGCTGAGCGCGGACGGCTCCAGCTGGGCCGGCCCCGCCATCGACCAGTGGCGGCAGGACGTGTCCCCGCAGGGCATCCAGATCAACTTCAACCCGGTCGGCTCGGCCGCCGGCCGCACCCAGTGGTCGGTCGGGCAGGACGACTTCACCGCCTCGGACGTGCCGTTCCGCTCCGCCCAGGACACCGGCGTGGGCCAGGGCGGCAAGGCGAACGGCGCCGGAAGCGCGGAGAACCCGGTCTGGGGCTTCTCCTACGTGCCGATCACGGCGGGCGGCACCACCTTCATGTACAACCTGGTGGTCGGCGGCAAGCAGGTCCGCGACCTGCGGCTGTCCCCGCAGACCATCGTGGACATCTTCACCAACAAGATCACCAACTGGAACGACCCGAAGATCACCGCCGACTACGGCAGGGCGCTGCCCAGCCTGCCGATCACCCCGGTGGTCCGCTCCGACGGCTCCGGCGCCACCGCGCAGTTCACCCGCTGGATGGAGCACACCCACAAGGACCAGTGGGACGCCTACTGCGCCTCCGTCAACGGTGTGAGCTGCGGCGACTACACCGAGTTCTTCCCGCCCTCCGGCCGGATGACGGCGCAGAACGGCTCCGACGTCGTCGCCGGCTACATCAAGTCCCCGACCAACGTCGGCACCATCGGCTACGACGAGTACGCCTTCGCCAAGCGCAGCAACTGGCCGGTCGTGAAGGTGCTCAACCAGGCCGGCTACTACTCGCTGCCGACCGCCTCCAACGTCGCCGTCGCGCTCACCGCCGCCAAGATCCGCGGCGTGGACGACGGCACCCCGGCGAACGACCCGAACTACCTGCAGCAGAACCTCGACGGCGTCTACACCATGGACGACCCGCGCGCCTACCCGATCTCCAGCTACAGCTACCTGATCGTGCCGCGGGCCGGTGCGGCCAGCCCGCCGCCGCCGCGCTTCAACAACGACAAGGGCTCCGCGCTCAGCCGCTTCCTCTCCTACGTGCTGTGCGAGGGCCAGGGCAAGGCGGACGACCTCGGCTACTCGCCGATCCCGCGCGGCCTGGTCAAGGGCGGGCTGCTGCAGACCAGGAACATCCCCGGCAACGCCAGCCCGGTCGACCCGAACACCCTCTCCAACTGCGCCAACCCGACCTTCAACTCGGCGGGCGAGCTGACCGTCCTCAAGAACGCCCCGATGCCCAGCCCCTGTGACAAGGCGGGCACCCCGATCGACTGCACCGTGCAGAACGGCCAGCCGGTCAAGACCGGTTCGGGCTCGGGCGGCTCCGGCGGCGCGGCCGGCGGTTCCGGCGGTGCCGCGGGCGGTTCCGGCGGCGCGGCCGGCGGGTCCGGCGGCACCGGCGGCACCGGGAACGGCGGCGCGGGCGGCACCGGTGCGGGCGCGGGCACGGGCGACGGCGCCGGTGACCCGAACGCCGCCGGCGGCGGTGCGGCCGGCGGCGACCCGAACGCGCCCGGCGCCGGCGACGGCGGCACCGAGGACGTGGTCGACCCGCAGACCGGCCAGGTGGTCGCCCGCGGCCGCGGCGGCGGCGCCGCCACCGAGGTGGCGGCCAACGTGGTCGAGGTCAGCGGCAAGCCCGAGGACTGGATGCTGTCCTCGCTCACCGCACTGGAACTGCTCGCCGTGGTGCTCGTCCCGCCGCTCCTCGGCCGCCGGCTGCTGCGCCGCCGCAACGGTTCGGGCGGCACCTCGTGACGGCCCCGGTGCTGGAGAAGCCGGTGGCGCCGGGCGCCCCGGCCGCCGAGGCCCCCGCCCCGCCGGCCCCGGCCCGGCCCGCCGTCTCCCCCGGGCGGCGGCGGTTCCTCCAGGGCGCCTGGGCGGTCAGCCTGGCGGCCGCGCTGGTGCTCGGCTTCGTCGGGTACCTGTTCACGCTCTCGAACATCCAGCAGAAGCACTACCAGTCCACCGGGTACAAGACCTTCCGCGACCAGCTGGCCCGGGCGGTCGCCCCGACCGGCGCGGCCGCGGACGGCGCCCCGGTGGCGCTGCTGGACATCCCGGCGATCGGCCTGCACCAGGCCGTGGTGGTCGAGGGCACCACCGGCCGGGACCTGATGCGCGGCCCCGGCCACCGCCGGGACACCGCGCTGCCCGGCCAGCGCGGGGTGGCCGTGGTCTTCGGCCGCGGCGCCACCTTCGGCGCGCCGTTCGCCGGGCTGTCCAAGCTGCGGGTCGGCGACAAGATCGAAGCCACCACCGGCCAGGGCAAGTTCACCTACACCGTCAACGCGTACGGCGACGGCGACCACCCGGTCGTCGACCAGGCCCGCAACCGCCTGGTGCTGGTCACCGGCGACTCCGACTGGATCCCCGGCTCCACCGTGCTGGTCGGCGCCCGACTGGACGGCGACCCGGAGCAGAACCCCGGCGGCCGGCCCGCGACCGTCCCGTACGACAAGGCGCTGGCCGCGGACAAGGGCGCGCTGGCCACGCTCCAGCTGTGGTCGCTCGGCCTGCTCGGCGCGGTGGCCGGCGCCGTGGTGCTGGCCCGGTACTGGCGGCGCTCGGCCGCGTACCTGAGCCTCGCGCCGGTCGTCGGCGCGCTGCTCTGGGCGGTCTACGAGAACGCCGCCGCCCTGCTGCCCAACCTCTACTGACGCGCGCCCGGAGGGCCGTTCCGATGACCGACGCACCACTGACCGACACCCAGGCGCCCGACCCGGTCGCCGACACCATCACCCTCCCCCCGGTCGCCGCCGCCCCGTACGCCGACCAGCAGTACGCGGACGGCCTGCCCGGCGAACCGCTCGCCGGGCTGGAGACGCGGGACGTCTCCGCCTGGTTCGGCAGCCGCAAGGTGCTGGAGCGGGTCTCGCTGGCGATGCCGGCCGGCGAGGTCACCGCGCTGATCGGACCGTCCGGCTGCGGCAAGTCCACCTACCTGCGGATCCTCAACCGGATGCACGAGATGGTGCGCGGCGCCGCCCTCGCCGGCGAGGTGCTGCTGGACGGGGACGACGTCTACCGCCCCGGCCGCCGGCCCGCCGAGGTGCGGCGCCGGATCGGCATGGTGTTCCAGCGGCCCAACCCGTTCCCGGCGATGTCCATCCAGGACAACGTCTCCAGCGGGCTCAAGCTGGCCGGGATCAAGGTGTCCAAGGACGAGCGCCAGCACCTGGTGGAGACCAGCCTGCGCCGGGCCGGGCTCTGGGACGAGGTGTCCACCCGGCTGCACACCCCGGGCGGGGCGCTCTCCGGCGGCCAGCAGCAACGCCTGTGCATCGCACGGTCGTTGGCCGTCTCGCCGGACATCCTGCTGATGGACGAGCCGTGCTCCGCGCTCGACCCGACCTCCACCCGGAGGGTCGAGGAGACCATCGCCGAGCTGCGCGGGCGGCTCACCATCGTGATCGTCACCCACAACATGCAGCAGGCCCAGCGCGTCTCGCAGACCTGCGCGTTCTTCCTCGCCACCCACGACACCCCGGGGCGGATCGTCGAGGCCGGGCCGACCGAGCACATCTTCGGCAACCCGGCCGACCAGCGGACCTCGGACTACGTCAACGGCCGCTTCGGCTGAGCCCGTTCGGCCGCCCGGCTGGGGCGGCGGCCACGGACTACACGCCGAGGAGCCGCTCCAGCACCGCCGCCACACCGTCCTGCTCGTTGCTCACGGTGTGCAGCGGCACCGCCGCCAGCACCTGCGGGTGCGCGTTGGCGACGGCGTACGCGGTGCCGGCCCAGGCCAGCATCTCCAGGTCGTTCGGCATGTCGCCGAAGGCCACCACCTCGCTCCGGTCGATCCCGCGCCCGGCGCACCAGCGGGCCAGCGTGCTGGCCTTGGTGACGCCGGGCGCACTGATCTCCAGCAGCGGGATCGACGCGGAGCGGGTGATCTCGGCCAGGTGCCCGGCCGCGGCCCTGGCCTCGGCGAGGAACTTGTCCGGGTCGAGGTCCGGGTGCTTGGCCAGCAGCTTGAACAGGCCCCGGACCGGACCACCGGCCCCCAGCAGCTCCTCCGCCCGGCCGACCTCGTGCTCCAGCTCGTCGCCCCACATCGGCACCGCGTACCCGGCCTCGCGGGCCCAGCCGCCCGGGTACTCGAAGGCGAACGCGGTGCCCGGCAGCGCGGTCCGCAGCGCCTCGACCACCGCCAGGGTCGTCTCCACCGGCAGCGGGAAGGTCTCCAGCAGCTCGCCGCGCCGCACGTCCACCACCGCGCCGCCGTTCGAGCAGATCGCCACCCCGTGACCGCCGATGTGCGGGCTCACCTGCCGCATCCAGCGGGGCGGGCGCCCGGTCACGAACACCACCTGCACCCCGGCCGCCTCGGCCGCCGCCAGCGCCGCGGCGGTGCGGTCGGTGACGGTGCCACCGGAGCAGAGCAGGGTGCCGTCCAGATCGGTGGCGACGAGGCGGGGTGCGGTACGGGGTTCGGTCACCGGTCCATCTTCGCCCATCGGCGCGGAAGGGTCACCGGGCCCGGTCCCGCGGCGACCGGGCCAGGCCTGCGGCCACCGGGCCCGGCCTGCGGCCCACCGGCCGCCCTCACCGTGATCAAGCCCTTCATGCGCCGTTTCCGGCCGATCCGCCCGTACCCGGGGTGCCCGGCCGGTCACGGCGGGCAGGAACCGCGCACGGCCACCCCGTCGGCAGGAAGAGCCATGCCCACACGCCAGCTCCGTGACCAGCCGCCCCCGACCGCCCGCCCCGACGCCCGCGAGCCGCAGGCGTCCGACGCCTCGCGCGACCCGGTCCTGCTCGGCGACGTCCTCTTCCACACCCTCGCCGAGCTCGCCCGCCGCACCTGCGCCCCGTCCCTCCCCACCCAGCGCACCCGCCCGCACCCGTAACCCCCCGGGCGCGGGCGTCCCGTGGCCGGCCCGGCCCGGCCCGCGGCGCCGGGCCGGGGCACGCGGCTGAGCACCGTGTTCACCAGGCCTCCACCGCGGGCACGCCCTACCGCCTCACCGCTGTGGCATGGCTGTGACAGGCGGGGCATGGAGCTGTGGATCTCCGCGGGATACAACTGGTGTGGAAGGCCGAAGAACACGAGCGACATGCATTCGGCAGGGAGACCTGCCCATGGGGGAGACACACATGCGCACCGCAGCACGCCTGATCGCCACCGCCGCCGTTGCCCTGACCGCGGGCCTCGCGCTGACCGCCTGCGACGGGCCCAACACCGACTCGTCCCCGGCGGCGGCCTCCACGCCCTCGACGGCGGGCTCCGCGCAGGCCCCGGCCGTGTCCGGAGCGCCGGCCACGAAGGGGGCGGGCACCGGCACGACCCCGGGCGGGGCGGCGCCGACGACGGGCGGCGGGGCCGCCGCCTCCGCCACCCCCGCGGGCTCCAAGCCCTGCGCCGGCGCCGACGTGAAGCTCACCGTGACCGGCCCCGCGGGCCACGCCTCCGAGCAGCAGCCCGCCACGGCGACCATCCGCGCGGTCAACACCTCCGGGCACAGCTGCACCCTCACCGGCTACCCGGGCGTGCAGCTCGCCGACGACCAGGGCAAGTCCTCCCCGATCGACGCCGTGCGCCACGACAGCGGCCCGATCACCCCGGTGACGCTGGCCCCGGGCGCCCAGGCCACCGCGGACCTGCTGTACAGCGACCTGAACGGCCAGGGCTCCGCCTCCGCCCGCTACGTGTGCGCGGTGGCCGGCTCCAAGGTCTCGATCATCCTGCCGAACACCACCCAGCAGGTGCAGGTGCCCGTGACCGGCGGCGTCGACAAGGGCGTCCTCAGCGTCTGCGGCGACCTCAACGTCGACGCCTTCACGAGCGGCCGGAGCTGACCGGGGCACCGGGCGCGCCGGTCCCCGTTCCGCGGGCGGCCGTTCACCGTGGTCGTGGTCGTGGTCGTGGGCGTCCTGGGCGTGGGGGCCCCTTCGACGTCCGGGGCCCGCTCCGCCCGCCGGCGCGGGCGGAGCGGGCCGCCGTTCAGGAGTGGAGCCGGTTCAGCGCCGCGGTGACGACGCCCTCGACACGGCCCGGGGCGTCGGCGGACCGGCCGGTGAGCTCGACGACGGCGACCCCGGTGCCGCTGCGCAGCACCGCGACCCAGCCGCTGACGACGCCGTCCCCGTTGTAGGCCGTGTACCAGCGGGCGGTGCCACCGGTGACGGTCAGGGTGTGGGCCGCGCCGTAGTACCAGTGGCCGGCGGGCTCGTCCTGGCAGTCCTCGACGAGCGCGACGAGCTGCTTCTCCCAGGCGTCGGCCGCGGTCCCGGTGGGAGCGCTCGCGGCCGACTCGGCCAGCCGGCCGGCGGTGTCGAAGGTCCAGGACACGGACGCGTACCCGGTGGCCGCGCCCTTGGTCAGGCCGCGCATGGTCTCCTCGCCGGAGCACGCGGACAGCCCCTGGCCTCCGGTCAGGTCGACGGTCGCGCCCACCGGGTTCAGGCCCTGCCGGGCGTAGTCCTCGCTCTGGACCAGGCGGGCGGAGCCGAGTCCGGGCGCGGCGGGCGCGACCGCGGCCGGGCGGGCGGACCCGTGCGCGGTCCCGTCGGCGGTGGCCGACTGGGTGCCGACGACGCCAGCCGTGATCAGTGCGGCGGCGAGGCAGGCCGCGGCGGCGACCCGGTTGCGGTGAACGGACTTCTGCTGGACGGTCTGGTTCTCGGTCATCCGGTCCCCCTGTTGGTCGGGACGCCTGCTGCGTCCTCGTACGACCGGGGAGATGCCGCCGGGGAAGGGAAAGTTGGAGCCCCGACCGGCTGTTTCACAGCTGTGACAGAGCGGTCCTGACGACGCGGTCCATCGTGGCCGTCCCCAGGCAGGCGTCGACCTCCAGCACCGCGTAGTGGTTGCCGCTGCGCAGCACGGCGATGCCGCCGCAGGGCTCCGTGCCCTCGGGCGCCCTGCCGGTGGTGTTGAGGTCCCCCCGGTAGGTGCCCATCCAGCTCGCGGTGACGTCCGGGGCGAGCCGCACCGTCGTGGTCGGCCCGTAGACCCAGTGCCCCGGCACCGCTTCCTGGCAGGGCACCTCCTCCAGCAGCAGGCGGTCGGCGAAGTTCTGCGCCAGGGAAGGGCTCGGGGTCTCGGCGGCGATCTCGCGGGCGACCTGGTTGCCGCTGCCGAGGGCCACCGTGGGGTCGTCCGGGGAGGTGCGGGTGGTGGTCATCAGTCCGCGGAAGTGGGCACCGCGCCCGCCCAGGGTCTGGGCGAGGGTCTTCTCGCCGGAGCAGGCGGCGTTGGCGTAGGCCCCGTCGCCGAACCGGTCGGTGACGTGGATCCGCCCGGTGTCGACGTCCGGGCCGAACGCCTCGGGCCCCAGCAGGTTGGCGCTCGTCACCGGCCCGGTCGCGCCGGCCGGAGCGGTCGCGGGAGTCGCGCCGGCCGCAGCGGTCGGAGAGGTGGAGCCGGAGGCCGAGGACCCGGGCGTCGCGGCACCCGGCCGCGCCGCCGGGTGCGTGGCGGGGCCGGGGGGCGGCAGGACGAACCGGCCGGTCACCAGCCCCAGCGCGGCCGCGGCCACCAGGGCGGCGACGGCGGAACGGCGCCGGACGACGGCGCGGCCGTCGCCGCCCGCCGCGGGACCGTCGTTCACGGGCCGGTGACCAGACGCTCGCGCATGAAGCGGCGGGCCTGGTGGATGCGGTCCTTGACCGTGCCCAGCGGAACGTCCAGCTCCTCGGCCACCTGGACGTAGGTCAGGTCGCACAGGTCGCGCAGGACGAAGGCCTCCACCAGGGCGGGGTGCCGCCGTTCGAGCGCGGCCAGCGCCTCCATCAGGTCGAGCCGGGTCCCGGCGATGACGCTGGTGGTGCGCGGGTCGACGGACTCGGGGAGGTCGGCGTGGCTGTCCTCGGCGCGCCGGCGCAGCGAACGGTAGGTGGACCGGGCGGCGTTCGAGGCGATCACCGTCACCCAGCCCAGGAAGGAACCGTGGCCGCCGTACTCGCCCAGGTGCGTGCTGACGGACAGGAGCGCGTCCTGCGCGGCCTCCTCCGCGTCGGCGTGGTGGGGCAGGAAGCGCGAGCAGCGGCGCAGCACCACCGGCCGCAGTTTGGCCAGCAGGTACTCCTTCGACCCCGGATCCCCCGCCTGAGCGGCCGTCACGAGCCTTTCCAGCTCGCCTTCCTCGAACACCCGGATCCCCCGTTCGTCCCGCCCGGCACCCCGCCCGTCGAACGGGAGTTCCGCACTCCCCCCGACTCCGGCAGAATGCTGCCACATGCGCAAGCTCGGCCGTTACCTCCTGCTGGAGCGGCTCGGAGCCGGCTCCTTCGCGACGGTCTGGAAGGCCTACGATCCGGAGCTCGACACCGAGGTCGCGGTGAAGGTGCTGGCCGAGAACTGGGCCGCCAACGCGGACGTGCGCGAGCGGTTCCTGACGGAGGCGAGGCTGCTGCGCCGGATCGCCAGTCCGCGGGTGGTCCGGGTGCACGACGTCGGGGTGCAGGAGGACCGGCCCTACTTCGTCATGGACTACGTGCGCGGCGGCACCCTGGCGGACCGGGTCGGGCAGTGCGACCCGCAGGAGGCGCTGCGGCTGGCCGCGGAGGCGGGCTACGCGGTCCAGGTCCTGCACGAGGCGGGCGTGGTGCACCGCGACGTCAAACCGTCCAACCTGCTGCTCGCCGCCGAGCCCGCGCCCGCCGCGGTGCTGGTGGCGGACCTGGGCAGCGCCAAGCGGCTGGCCGACGCCTCCGGGCTCACGGTGACCACGGGCACGCCCGCCTACATGGCACCCGAACAGGCCTTCCAGACCGGCGGGTTCGACGGGAGGGCCGACGTGTACGCGCTGGCCGTCGTGGCCTACGAACTGCTGACCGGGCAGAAGCCGTTCGGCCCGGGCGGACGCGCCACGGCCCTGCTGACCGGCGGACAGGCCGCCTCGACGCTGCCGGCGCTCCCCGCGGGAGTGGAGCTCCCGCCGAACCTCGCCGTGCTGCTGCGGACCGCGATGTCCGTCGATCCGGCGGACCGGCCGCCGACCGCCCGGGCCTTCGCGGACGCGCTGCTGGCCCCGGCCCCGCGGCTCCGGCCCCCGGAAGGCCCCTGGTGGCTGTCCCCGCGCGCGGTCCTGCTGGCGGCGGGCGCGGTGTTCACGGCGACGACCCTGCTGAGCTGGCTGTGGCGGTGAACCCGCGCCGCCGACGGCCACGGCCCCTCGCCGCGCTCACCGACCACGCGCCGATCCCCGAAGCATGCGCGTAGGGTCGGCGGTATGCGACTGAGCACCGTGATCCTCCCCGTCCACCGGTGGAGCGAGGGGCAGAAGATCTGGCGGCGGGCCGAGGAGCTCGGCTTCCACGCCGCGTACACCTACGACCACCTGAGCTGGCGCTCGTTCCAGGACGAGCCGTGGTTCGGCTCGCTGCCGACCCTGACGGCGGCGGCCTGCGCCACCGAGCGGCTCCGCCTGGGCACGCTGGTGTCCTCAGCCGAGCCTCGTTCACCCATCGCGGGCTGATCTGGCACTCCATCGAGTACGTCGCACAGCCGTGAGCACGGGCATGAGGCCTGGAAGCCGCAGGGTCGCCGTTGGGATGCTGGCACGAAGCCGGCGGACCTTGCAGAGAGCGTGAAGGAGACCGCCCGTCACGCTCGGGGGTACAACCCTCCCGGTCACATGGTCCGTGACAGATCACCGCCGTGCCGTGTTGCTGGTGATGTCTTCGGACTTGCTATAACCCGGCAGTGATGACCATGTGGGCCACTACGATGTTTGCTCGGGCTTGATCACCTCTGGAGCAGCATGCGCCTCGAACACATCATGATCGACAACTTCCGTGGCCTGAGCCGCGTGGACATGCCGTTTTCCCGATTTGGTTGCCTCATCGGCGAGAACAACGCGGGGAAGTCCTCGGTGTTCCAAGCGCTCAACATGTTCCTGCGTTCGGGGTCTGCGGTTGATACCGACTTCTTGAACCCGGCGAAGCCCATTCGCATCCAGCTCACCTTTGCTGACATCCGCACGGCAGACCTGCAACGCCTCGAAGAGGGCCATCGTTCACGCATCGAACCCGTGGTTGAGGACGGGCGTCTGACTTTGGCTCGGACGTACAACGGGCCGGGCAAGAGCCAGATGCGAGTGGTTCAGAAGGTGCCGAGCGACCAGCGCTTCCACAAAATCGCCTTGGAGGAGGTGCTCAAGCCCAAGATCTCCACGGAGGAGCTTGCGGCGAACGTTCAGCACACCTATCCCGAGATCTTCGACAAGCTGTCCGGCAAGATCAACCGTGCGGCCGTGAGGCGAGAATGGGCCGAATGTGTCGCCGCGCTCAGGGAGGACGAGTACAGCACAGGCGATGACCCACTGATGACAGGCCTGGACAAGTCAGTGGCTCCCCTACTGCCGGAGCCGATCTACATCCCCGCTGTGAAAGAACTCAACGACGATCTCAAGACCAGCTCGACGGCAACGTTCGGACGCCTTCTGTCCATCCTGTTCGATGACATCGAGCACCAACTGCCGCAGCTGGAGGAATCCTTCGATCTGCTTCGCAGGCAGCTGAACGTCGTGCCGGAGAAGGACGGAAGCGAGTCGGACCGTCGGTTGGAGGAGGTCCGTGAGATCGAATCGCTGATCCAGCGCAACCTGCAGGAGTCCTTTCCGCGCGCGAGCGTTCGCCTGGAGATCCCCCCGCCGCGCCTGCGCAGCCTGCTTGAGGAGGCGCAGATCGCGGTCGACGACGGCATCAGCGGCCCGTTCAAGACCAAGGGGGACGGCCTGCGTCGGTCAGTGGCGTTTGCCATCCTGCGCGCCTATGTGGACATGAAGACCGCGAAGCCGACTCAGCCTGGTGGTGCCCGGCAGCCCTGCCTGCTGCTGTTCGAGGAACCCGAGGTGTTTCTGCATCCGCAGGCGCAGCGCAAGCTCTTCGAAGCCCTGACAGTGTTCTCCGACTACAACGACGTTCTGGTCAGCACACATTCGCCGGCCTTCTGTGCGCCCGGGGCAACGGGTACGTTCGTGAAGGTGGTCAAGGACCACACGCTGGATCCGCCGGCCAGCCGGACCTGCGTGATCGATCTGTCAGACATGGGTGCTCGCGACCAGTTCGAAATCATCACGCACGAGAACAACGAGGCGGCGTTCTTCGCCAGCTCCGTGCTCCTCGTGGAGGGCCCGAGCGACCGCACCGTCATCTCTCACCTCGCGCGTACCCTCGACCCGCAATGGGACTTCGACAAGCACGGCGCTGCGATCGCCAAGGTTGAAGGCAAGGGCAGCATCGAGCGGTACCGCGGCTTCTTCCAGCGCTTCGAGATGAGGGTCGCGGTTGTCGCGGACCTAGACGCAGTGCTTGACGGGTTCGACAAGCTGGGGGCGAGCGACGACTGCCATAGGCTGCGTGACCAGGTCGTCACCAAGGTCAATGAACTTGTGAAGGGCGAGGACGCCAAGGTGTCCGCCAGCACTCTCAAGAGTCTCAAGAGCGGTAGCGCACGTGCTCTCTGGGAACATGCGCAGCTCAAGAGTGAGGAGCACGCCCAGGGGCTGTGTGGCTTCGATGAACTCGACGCGGCGGTGAAGGCGTTCTTCGCCCGTTCCACTTCCGGCGCCGCACGGCGGATCCTCGAAGAAGCCAGGGACCCGGAGCTGAAGAAGATAAAGCTGGAGCTACTGAAGAACCTTCGCAGCGAAGGTATCTATGTCTGGGAGCGCGGGGCGATCGAGGCGTACTATCCCGAGCTCCAGACCAATGAGTCGAACAACAAGAACGACCGGGCCCGCACGTTCTGTGAGCGTCACACCACTGCCGATGCCATTCGCGGTCTGCCTGCTTTCAAGGAATCGGCTGTTTGCGAGTTCGACCTCGTCTTTGAGGCGTTCTTTGGTACATCGCTGCTGCAGTCTGCAGCGGTTGACGTTCCCGGGCAGGCCACGACAGAAGTATCGGAACCTGCTCCCGCCGTCTGACTTTTTACCCGAAGGGCTGTCTGTGCGTCGGACCGCTGCTGCCTCTGAGCTCAAGTAGTAGCGGTCCGACCTTGCCATTGGACTTCTGCCGGTAGGCGTGGGAGTCAGCCCGCCGAACCGCTTGACCCTGCTCCGTATCGAGGAAACCGCTGCGCGGGCCAAGGGGGGCGCGACGCCGTGCCATCAGAAAGGGCTCATCTCATCCAGGACCCGCTCTGCGAGCGCAATGATCGCCTTGACCTTCGGGGCGTCACTGGCCACGTCCTGGGCTTCGATCTCGGGCGCGTCCAGGTCCGCGTACTCCGCCTGGTTCCGGCGTCGGCGCATGCGGTCGAACGGCCGGAGAGCCGCCCCGAGGGGTGGATCGAGCTGGGCGCTGACGGCTTCCAGAACTGCGATGTGGCCTCCTCGGCTGGTCGGCCGTAGCCCCTGGTTCTCCAGAACCGCGACCAGCGCCTTGCGCGCTGCGTCGTACAGCAGCTGGTAGGCGCCGATCGCATCGAAAGAAACGACCGCCTGGGCTGCCTTGAGATGATTCGATGCCTGGGCGAGGAGATTGTCGGCCTGCCCCCGGCTTGCGGGCACTCGCTCCAGTTCCTTGCGCGCCAGCATGCCCTCAACCGCCGCGCGGCCCTGCTGCCACTTCATGTCTTATTCTTCCCTTCGAAAATTTCGAGTCGAACCGTCGGCCGGCTTCGGAGGCCGGTGAGGAACGGGTCCGTGCCTGGTCCGCGCCAGCGGGCCGGCGAGACCCGGTGGACGTTGACTTCCCGGCCGAGCATGCGCTCGGCCCTGCGCGCCGCCTCGAACAACTCGTCCTCGTCGGGGCTTCCCACCACGAGAACATCGACATCGTTGGGTACCCCGCCGCGTTCTCCTGAGTAACGGGCTGCCCAGGAACCGTAGATGTGGGCTTCCTCCACCCCGGCCAGTGGCAGCAACAGATCACCGAGCACTGCGATGGGGCCGTAGGTGAGGGCGAACAGCTCGGTCAGCGGGCCGGCCAGACGCCCGTCGACGTTGGCCCGGAGGAGGCGTAGGTTCCCGTGCCGCCGCTCGGCGATCAGCTCCGCTTCGACCAGTCGGTCCGCCTCACGACTGGCGGTCGCACTCGATACGCCGAAGCGCGACGCGATCTCGGTGAGTGAGGTCTCATCCTGCGGATGCAGATACAGCCAGGCCAGCAACTCTCCTTGAAAGGGGGTACGTAGGAGCGGCAGCAGCGCCGGCGGGGGAGCTTGCATAAGTTGAAGAATAGCTTGCGGCTAATGCAAATACTTGCCCTGGGAGCCGAGATTCGCTCCTACGGGTGATCGTGCTGGTGCGGTACGCGCCGTGCCCTGGTGAACTTCTGCCGTCCGGTGCCGGCGGCGAGTTCGCTGAGGCGCTCGCCGATCACGGAAACGCCCGGGCGGGGCTCCTGGGCGTAGTACCGGGGCTTGCGCCGGCGCAGAAGCTCCTCACCGTGCTCGCTCCAGGTGAATCCGGGCTTCCGCAGCAGCTTCCGGAAGACTGTGTCGACGGTCTCCGGGTGGGCGGCGGCCAGCCGGCGGATCGGCAATGGGGCGATCGACTCCTCGCGCAGGTACGTACGCAGCAGGTCCTGGTGCTGCCTTCGGCCCGGGAGGGCCGGGTCGGTGAAGAGGTCCCGCAGCGTCCCGTAGTCCGGGTAGAAGTTGAGCCCGTCGACTTCGTCGTAGATGACGCCGACCGTGTCCGATTCCGCGAGTCCTCGCGGCAGTTCGAAGGCCGGGAAGGCCAGACCGGGGAGCCGCCGGCGCCGGGCGAGGTCAGGGAGTTCGGCGACGGCGGCCTCCTGCCGGTGCCGGTAATAGGCGTTGAGCCGGTCCTCGGCTTCGGCAGGGGCAAGGACCAGTTCGTCGCTGCCGCAGAACTCGACGAACGCGGCTCGGTCCTCCCGCATCGAGCGCCATCCCTGCTCGATCTTCTCAGGGTTGCGGAAGACCAGTGAAGGCTGTTCAGTGGCCAGTTGGAGCGCGGCCCGGGCGATCTCGGTGGCGCTGGACCTCGGGTAGTGCGACATCATGCCGGAGATCAGCCATGCCCTGTCGGCCGACCGGACGGGCACCAGGCAGGTGTGGAGGAATCCTCCCTTGGACACTCCGCGGAAGGCCGTCCGCCCGACGTTCGAGTACGTGCGGTACTCCAGGTCGTCGACCAGGTTCAGCAGGACGACGGCGTCCCCGTCCTTGCGCCGGATCTCGAAGAGGCCCTCGACCGGGTCGCGCCAGCCCAGCAGCATCTCCCGATCCGCCTCGGTCAAGTCCCGCCGTCCGGACACGAACCGGTCCACCACGGTCGAACCGTCCGGCAAGCGGTACCGCAGGATGAAGTTGTCGACGATCCGGATCGCATCGCCTTCCTCCAACTGCCGCTGAGGCCCGGCGGCCTCCAGGAGGAGGGGCGTCAACCACCGGTCGAACCGCGCGCTCTGGGCGAAGGCGACGAGTTCGCCCTTCAGTTCGGAACTTCGCTCGATCAGGCGCCGCAACGACGCCTCGTCCTCGCTCCGTACAGCGACAGTCATGAGAGCCCTCTCGGTCTTGAAGGTGCCGACGCTCACTGCGCCCAGTAATGGCGATACGCCTCGACCCACTCCGCTCCATCCGGCGCCGGATCCGGCAACGGAAGGTCCAGGAGCCCGATCGCCTGCCGGAATCCACCGCGGGTGCACAGGGCGACGATTCTTCCGTCCCGCGAGAGGTCGACGCTGCGCACGGTCACCTCGGCGCCCAGCACCGAGGTGCTGAACGGAACGGCCAGGTTCTCCTCGACGGCGGTGAACAGAGCCGACACCTCCTCGTGCTCGCCGTAGGTGTCGACCGTCGCTTCCTCGACCAGCGCGGCCAGTTCTCGCCCGCTCAGCGTGCCCATGGCGCCACGCTAGCCCACCTGCTCGTGCCGACGTGCGAGTGCTCCGAAACCCCTCCGATTCGCGCGAGTATCGTCGCAGCATGCGACTGAGCACCGTGATCCTCCCCGTCCACCGGTGGAGCGAGGGGCAGAAGATCTGGCGGCGGGCCGAGGAGCTCGGCTTCCACGCCGCGTACACCTACGACCACCTGAGCTGGCGCTCGTTCCAGGACGAGCCGTGGTTCGGCTCGCTGCCGACCCTGACGGCGGCGGCCTGCGCCACCGAGCGGCTCCGCCTGGGCACGCTGGTGTCCTCGCCGAACTTCCGGCACCCGGTGACGCTGGCGAAGGAGCTGATCACGCTGGACGACGTGTCCGGCGGCCGGTTCACGCTGGGGATCGGGGCGGGCGGGACGGGCTTCGACGCGACGGCACTGGGGCAGGAGGCGTGGTCGCCGAAGGAGCGGGCGGACCGGTTCGGGGAGTTCCTGCCGCTGCTGGACGAGCTGCTGCGCAACGACGCCACCACGCGCGAGGGGACGTACTACTCGGCGGTCGAGGCGCGGAACATCCCCGGCTGCGTGCAGACCCCGCGGCTGCCGTTCTACGTCGCGGCGGCCGGCCCGCGCGGGATGAGGCTGGCCGCCGAGCACGGGCAGGGCTGGGTGACGTACGGCGACCCGAAGGGCCCGGCGGACGTGCCGGTGGCGGAGGCGCCGGGCGTGGTCGCGCGGCAGATCGAGAAGCTGACGGCGGCCTGCGAGGCCGTCGGCCGGGACGCGGCCGGGCTGGAGAAGGTGCTGCTCCAGGGTTCGACGGCGGAGAAGCCGCTGGAGTCGCTGGACGCCTTCGTCGATTGGGCGGGTACGTACCGGGAGCTGGGCGTCACCGAGCTGGTGATCCACTGGCCGATCCCCGGCTCGATCTTCGAGAACGACCTGGCCGTGTTCGAACGGATCGCCACCGAGGGCCTCGCGCAGCTGGGTTGAGCCCTCATCGTCCGGCGGAGCCGGAGCCCCCGGGAACACCCCGGGGCGCTCCGGCTCCGTCGTGTCGGCGGGGGCCGCTAGGATCTGGCCGATTTCCAGGGGGATGGTTCCGGATTCCGTGATTCCGCATCACGTGGGTCCGCATGCCCCGGCCGAGTGCGTCGAGTCCGAGACGAAGGACGGCATGACCAGAGACATATCCAGAGGCAGCCGGCTGCGCCGGTCCATCGCGGTGGCGCTGGCGGCGGTGACCGGGTGCGCCGCGGCGGGCCTGGTCGCCCCGGCGGCCTCGGCCGACACGGGCCCGGCGCACACCGTGATCTCCACGGGGGCGGTGTGGACGGCGGACACCCGCGTCTACCTCCAGCCCGACGGCGGGGACCGGACCTTCTGGTTCTTCGTCAAGGGGACCGGGATGACCGGTGGCAACAGCGTCACCTTCACCTCCTCCGCGGACCCCTCGCAGACCGTCCGGGCGAGCTTCGGCGGCGACGAGCAGGGCGCGCCCTGCTGGACGCCCAAGGGGTCGCCGAACAGCAACTGCCGGGTGACGGTGCACTTCCCGGGCGGCAGCGCGCCCGGCCACTGGGAGATGACCCAGGTGGAACTCGCCCAGCCCGACGGCTCGGTGTACCGCCAGCCGGTGACGTCCGCCATCGGCACCCAGCTGAAGGTGCCCTCGGTGGAGCTGACGCCCGGCGTCAACCCGATCCAGGCCTCGGGGTTCACGCTGAGCGCCGCCACCGCGGACAACCGCGCCCAGGCCCAGACCGTGACGATGTCGATGAAGGCCACCGACACCGCGGGCCGGATCACCCAGGTCGGCCCCGAGCTGACCGGCGACTGCTGGAGCAACGCCTTCGACCTCGCCTGGTCGGGCGACACGGTCACCATGAAGATCACGGTGCCGACCAGCGCCATGACCCCCTGCGTGGTCACCTCCGTCGAGGTGACCGACGACAGCCAGCGGAACTTCGACGTCAAGGCCCCGGCCGGGCTGGTCATCACCCCGCTCCAGACGCCGGCCACCGCCCTGACGATCGGTGACGTGTCCTTCCAGCACCAGGTGTCGCCCGACGGGGGCACCGTGCCGGTCTCCTTCCCGGTGACGGACTCGGTCCCGATCTCCCGGGTCGAGGTGACGGCGCACGGCCCGGTCTCCGCCGACTGCGTGCCGACCGCCTCGACCTCCGTCCCGCCCGGCACCCTCACCACGAACGTCTCGCTGTACCTGCCGTTCGCCGCGGCCGGGACGACGCCGGACGGCTCGAAGCCGACGGGCTGCCGCCCCGGCCTGTACGCGCTGGAGATCGTCGTCACCGACGCGAACGGCACCCACAGCTTCGGTGCGGCCGGCACCCCGCTGGCCAAGCCGCTGGACATCTCGATGGGCAGCGCGGGCACCTACGTGGCGATGGCGCCGCAGCGCCTGCTGGACACCCGAGGCGGCACCACCCTGCGCGGTCGCGGCGTCACCTCGCTGAAGGTCGCCGGCACCGCGGGCATCCCGGCCGACGCCGTCGCCGTGGTCATGAACGTCACCGCGACCAACGCCAAGGACACCGGGTTCGTCACCGTCCACCCGGCCGGTGAGCCCGCCCCGATCACCTCCAACCTGAACCACACCGCCGGGCAGACCGTCCCCAACGCGGTGACGGTCCAGCTGGGTGCCGGGGGAGCCGTCGAGCTGCTCAACGGCTCGGACGGCGACCTCGACCTGGTCGCCGACGTCACCGGCTACTACGTCCCGGACACCACCGGCGCCGTCTACACCGGCTTCACCCCCAAGCGGGTGCTGGACACCCGGCCCGCCCACGTGCCGGCCCGCGGCACCGTCACGGTGAACCTGTGCGACCGGGCCAGGATCCCGTACGACGCCACGGCGGCCGCGCTCAACGTGACCGTCACCGACCCGAAGGACCAGGGCTTCCTGACGGTCTACCCGCACGGGCAGGCGCTGCCGAACGCGTCGACCGTCAACTTCACCCCCGGGCAGACGATCTCCAACACGGCGATCGCCCGGATCGGCGACGGCTGCCTGGTGGACGTCTTCAGCTCGGCGTTCGCGCCGGTCGACATCGTGGTCGACGCCTCGGGCTACTTCGTCCCGGACACCAGCGGCCAGACCACCGACGGCGTCCTGGTCACCGGCACCCCCGTGCGGCAGTACGACAGCCGCGAGGGCGGCGGCCCGATCCCCGGCGGCAGCTCGCTGCTCGGCTGGGGCATGAAGCCGCGGGACTGGGGGATCGGCTCGCTGCTGCTCAACGTGACGGCCACCAACCCGACCGCGGACAGCTTCGTCACCGTCTACCCGGACGCGGGACCGGTGGACTCCGCCCCGACCGGTGCCGGGCTGCCGGACGCCTCCAACCTCAACTTCACGGCGGGGCAGACCATCCCCAACCTGGTCAACGCCGCGGTGGGCGCCAACGGGTACGTGGACTTCTTCAACCACGTCGGCAGCACCGACCTGGTGGTCGACATGTTCGGGTACTACACCACGGGCGTCGGCGCGAAGCCGGCCGCCGCCACCCCGAAGGCCGCCGGCCCGGAGTCGGCCGCCGCCGCGCCGTTCGCCGCGCCGTCCGCGACCGGGAGCGGTGCCTGGCCGGTGAACCCGCTGGAGCTGCCGGTCGCGCAGGCGCGGACCGCCGCCGGCCGCCCCTGATCCCCGCCCCTCCCGGGTGACCGACGGGTGCCGCCCCGGGTGGGCGGCACCCGTCGCCGTTCCCGCCCGGCGTCCCGGCACCCGTCGCCGTTCCCGCCCGGCGTCCCGGCGTCCCGGCGGGTCGGCGGGCCGGCGGGGCGGCTCAGACCCCGGTGACCGCCTCGGCGCCGTTCGCACAGCCCAGCGCCGAGGCGGCCCGTTCGGCGAAGCCCTTGGCCAGCCCGCCCATCCGCTCGCGGCCGGGGCCGTCCGCGAGGGCCTTCCCGTCCTTGCCGGTGAGCCTGGCGACGGCCCGGAAGCCCGTGCTCCTGCCGTCCAGCGCGCACTGGAAGTCGACCGCCCCGGCGCTGCCGCCGGCGCCGGACAGCACGACGCCGAACCCCGCCTCGACGGTCAGCAGCCGCCCGCCCTCGCCGTTGACCGAGCACCGCACGGAGGCCGGTTCGGTGCCGGTGGCCGCCCGGAAGTCCGTCCGCACGTAGACCCGGGGGGCGCCGCCCAGGACACCGGGGACGGCAGGGTCGTCGAGCAGACCGCGGCACTCGCCGTGCGACAGGGCGACGGCCGGCGGCCGGTAGGAGGTGTGGTCGAGGTAGAGGTGCCAGCCGAACAGCCCGCCGCCGAGCAGCAGCGCGGCCCCGCCCGCCACCAGGGCCCGGGGGTGCTTCATGAGCACTGCTCCTTCCTCGTGTCGGCCAGCGCGATCCGGGCGACCAGTTCGAGGTCGGACCGCACGGCGTCGCCGGAGCCGCGGACGGCCTCCCCGGCGACGACCTCCAGCTCGACGTAGTCGCTCCCCGCGTACTTCCCGGTCAGACAGCTCGCGGCCACGGCCGCGCCGCCCGGCCAGGAGACGCTGAGGCCGCCGCCCTCGAAGGGGCGGGCGTCC
Source organism: Kitasatospora sp. NPDC002543 (assembly GCF_053594915.1). Lineage (NCBI taxonomy): Bacteria > Bacillati > Actinomycetota > Actinomycetes > Kitasatosporales > Streptomycetaceae > Kitasatospora > Kitasatospora sp. NPDC002543. Next base: position 68,657 of record NZ_JBSFWR010000031.1, read on the forward strand.
GGGCGCTTCGCGGCCTCGGAGGACAGGGCGAGCTCGCCCTGGCGCCCGACGGACGTGAGGGTGAGCACGGTGCGCCCGTCGATCCGGACGACGCAGGTCCGCGGGTCGGGGCCGAGGAGGGACGCCGTCCGCTCCTCGGAGTCCTGGTCGCCGTCCGGCAGCAGCCGGCCGAGCGGGGTGTCGGCGCCGGTGGGCAGGCGGCAGAGGTGGGCGGAGCGGCCGGCGGCCTCGGCCGGGCGGTGGCCCTGCCAGTCCCGGTAGCCGACGAAGCCGGCGGCCGCCACCGCCACGACCAGCACGGCGGGCAGCAGCAGCGGATCGTGCAGCCGCCCCGCCCACCGGCCCGCCAGGAGCCGGTTCCGGCCGGACGGGTGCTCGCTCACGCGTCGCCCTTCGCGTTGGTGCTGACGTTGTTCGCCGTCCCGCGCGCCATGCCCTGGAGCGCGCTGTCGCGGGCGCTGTTGGCGAGCCGGTCGATGTCCTGGCGGGGGATCGCGGTGCCGGAGCCGGCGTCCCGGACGGCCTGGTCGGCGCCCCTGGCCACCCGGCCCTCGGCCTCGGCGGTGTGGTCGCGGCCCTCCTGGCGGCCGTCCTCGGTGGTGTCGTGCTTGTTGGCCTCGATCACGCTGTCGGCGATCTCGTCGAGCAGCGCGCCGGCGATCTCGCCGCCGAGCGGGACCTTCTCGGTCACGGAGCCGATGACGGCGTTGAAGGCGTCCTTGCCGTAGCCGACGTTCTTCTCCAGCGCGTCGTTGAACTCCTTGTCGGAGGCGGCGTGCTCGTTGTGCACCTCGTCCACCCGGGCCTGGTTGAGGTAGCCGCTGACGACTCCGCCGGACTCCGCGTTGTGCTTGATGTCCGACTCCAGCCGGGCGAAGTCGGTCTCCCCGCTGTCGAGGTGGCCGCGGACGAGCGCGGTGGTGTACGCCTGGTTGGCGTTGGCCACCGCGCCGTAGGCGTCCGGGTCGCGCCCGAGCGCGTCGAGCAGCCCGGCCACGGACGAGGCGTTGAGGTTCGCCGGGGAGCCGTTGACCGGCAGGTCGGTGCCGTGGGACAGGGCGTTCTGCACGTCCCCGATGTACTCGGCGGTCATGTGCCCGAGGCTGCCGCGCATCGCGGCGAGCTTGCCGTCGCCCTTGATGTCGTCCAGCGCCCCGTCACCGCCGTGCCGCCCGAAGGTGTCCACGACCCGCTTCATCAGGTCGGACTGCTCGCCGGTGTGGCGGGCGGGCGGCACGGGCCCGGGCTCGTCGTACGGGTGGCCGGTGGTGGCGGCCTCCAGGGCGCGGCCGAAGGCGGCCGGGCCGGCCTGCTTGCTCGCGTCCCACACCTTGGAGTCCCGCGAGGTGGTGTCCGGGATCCAGTCCTTGTCGTGGGAGTAGTACTGGAAGTAGTCCGCGGGCTTGGGCTTGCCGCCCTGGTTGACGGTGCCGTCCTGGTTGTACGCGGTCGGCTGCTCGGTGAAGAACTTGGTGGACGCCTCCGGGCTGTGCGCGAGCGCCTCCAGGATCGCGGTGGTCGGCCGGAAGCCGGAGCCGGCCTCGTCGCCCCCGGTCAGGTTGAAGCCGTGGATCTTGGAGCCGGGCATCGGGGCCGGCCAGTACCGGTCCTGGGTGTCGAGCTGGGTGACGTGCTCGGCGATCGGGTTGATGAAGTGGGCGTCGTAGTTCCCGTTCATCAGGATGCCGGAGAGCACCTGGTAGCCGTACGGCACGTAGTCCAGGCCGGAGGCGCGGTAGGGCTTGTCCCAGACCGGCTGGGAGCCGGCCTTGCGCAGGGCGGCGGCCCACTCGTCGGACAGGTGCGGCTCGTTGGTGGTGCGGGTGGCGGTGGCCAGGCTCAGCCCGAGGTTCTTCTGGAGCTGCTCGTAGGCCTTCCAGCGCGGGTCCTTGTCGTCGCGCGGGTGCGCCGGGTCGCCGACCATGCCGTTCCAGGACTTGATCAGGCCGTCCGGCCCGAGGTCCTGGTAGAACTTGGTGGCGAACTTCGGGTCTTCGCCGTGCGAGGCCAACAGGGAGTTGAGCTCGGTGAGTTCGGGCTCGGAGATGTCCCCGCCCTTGGCGGCGAGCTGGGCGGCGCGCTTGCCGTCCGCCTCGGGGCCGCCGCCGATGGCCTTGCCGTTGAAGGACTTCTGGGGGTCGGTCATGCTGTCGGCGCGCAGCGCGTAGGCGATCCGCTCGTCGGCCGCGGCGGCCTCGGCGACGGCGGCGTCGATCGCCTTGCGGGCGGCCGACGCCTTGTCGCCCCACTCCTTCTGGTACTCCTGGAGGGCCTCGTAGTCGTGCCGGGTGGCATTGTCGGCCGGGGGCCAGCTCACGGTGCCGTTGTCGGTGACGGTCAGGCCGGAGGCCCGGGCGTCCGCGACGGCCTTGTCCAGCTTGGTCCTGGCCGCCTTGAACTCGGTCGAGGCCTCCGTGAAGATCGAGGCGAAGGCGTTGGCCTCGGTGACGGCGGCGCTCAACTGCTCGTTGGTGCGCTGGAGTCCGGGGCGCGCCTGGTCGGCCGCGGGCCCGCTCCAGCAGGCGGAGTTGACCTTGGCTATCACCGTGTTGTCCCAGTCGTCGTCCATCGACTTGAGCTTCTGGGCCACGGTGGTCCAGGCGGTGGCGGCGCTGTCGAGGACGCCGAAGTCGGCGGTGCTGAGCTCGTGGAAGTCGACCATGGCTGGACTCCTCTCAGCCGGTGAAGCCGGCCTGGGTGGCCGACTCGTTCCGCTGGTAGTTGGCGGCGGTGGCGCGCAGCGCCTGGGTGGTCTGGCCGATGGTCCCGCCGAGGGCGGCGACGCACTGGTCCCAGGTGCCGGCGGCGCCCGCCGCGGCCTTGCCGGTGCTCCAGTTGGCGAGCGAGGTGGAGACCTTGGTGGTGGCCTCGTCGGCGCCCCGGCCGTCGGTGTTGAGCCGGGCGTGGATCTGGTCGGAGTTGTTCCCCGCGGTGGTGAGCGCGTCGGGGTCGGCGCTGAAGCCGCCGCCCCCGCCCCCTCCGCCGCCGGAGGCCGACGCCGAGTTGATCCGGGTGCGGGCCACCTCCTGGGCGCGGGCCTGGTCGGTCAGGTTCCCGTCCGCGTCGTAGGCCCAAGGGTTCATCATCCGGTCGAACGCCGTCGCCCGATCAGTCATGTCGCTCGGTTCCCTCCCGTGCCGGCACGCTGTACCGGCACCCCCGTCGGCCATAGAACTCGGCAGTGGAACTCGGCAAAGAGTCCGGTAAGTGCTCGGCAAGCACGTAAAGAGTTCGACAAAGGGTACAGGCGGTTCCGCCGGTGCCGAACCCCTAGGGGAGCGGGTGCCCGGCGTCATACCAGAGCAGCAGGGGCGCTCGTCATTCGAGCTCATGACCCGTACCGCACAAGACCGTTACGTTGGTCCCGTGTCCACAGCTGTCATCAAGACGGACGGCCTCACCAAGAGGTATCCCCGTGTCACCGCGCTCGACCAGCTCACCGTCGAGGTGCGGCCGGGCGTGGTCGGCCTGGTCGGGGCCAACGGCGCGGGCAAGTCCACCCTCATCAAGATCCTGCTCGGGCTCGCCCCGGCGACCTCCGGCCGCGGCGAGGTCCTCGGCCTGGACGTCGCCACCCGGGGCTCCGAGATCCGCGCGCAGGTCGGCTACATGCCCGAGCACGACTGCCTGCCGCCGGACGTCTCCGCGACGGAGTTCGTGGTGCACATGGCCCGGATGGCGGGCCTGCCCGCCACCGCCGCCCGTGAGCGCACCGCGGACACCCTGCGGCACGTCGGCCTGTACGAGGAGCGGTACCGCCCGATGGGCGGCTACTCGACCGGCATGAAGCAGCGGGTCAAGCTCGCCCAGGCCCTGGTGCACGACCCGAAGCTGGTGCTGCTGGACGAGCCGACCAACGGCCTCGACCCGGCCGGCCGGGACGAGATGCTGGGGCTGATCCGCCGGGTGCACACCGACTTCGGCATCTCGGTGCTGGTCACCACCCACCTGCTCGGCGAGCTGGAGCGGACCTGCGACCACCTGGTCGTGATCGACGGCGGCAAGCTGCTGCGCTCCTCCTCCACGGCCTCCTTCACCGAGGCGACGGCCGTCCTCGCGGTCGAGGTCGGCGACTTCCCCGAGGACCACCGGGGGGAGCCCGGCCCCGCGGTCCGCGAGCGGCTCGCCGCCGCCGGCCTGTCCGTCCAGCCGGAGGGCTCGCACCAGCTGCTGGTCCGGCTGGCCGACGAGTCGACGTACGACACCATCCGCGACACCGTGGCCGAACTCGGCCTCGGGCTGGTCCGGTTGGAGCAGCGCCGGCACCGGGTCGCCGAACTCTTCACCGACGCCCAGGACACCGGGCCGGACCAGGACACCGGGCAGAGCCAGGACACCGGGCCGAACCGGGCCACCGAGCAGAACGAGGGAGGGACGAACGATGCCGCTGCCTCCTGAGACCAGGACCGCCGACACCGGCGTCATCCACGACATCGGCTACCGCGGCTACACCGGCCCCCGGCTCGGCCGTTCCTACGCCACCCGCGCGCTGTTCACCCAGAGCCTGCGCGCCGCGTACGGCCTCGGCCGCTCCGGCAAGTCCAAGGTGCTGCCGATGCTGGTGCTGGGCGTGATCACCGTGCCCGCGACGATCTTCGTGGCGGTCTCGATCGTGATGAAGCGCAACGAGCTGCCGATCGAGTACTCCGGCTACCTCTCCGTCTTCAGCCTGGTGATCTCGGTCTTCCTCGCCTCCCAGGCGCCGGTGCTGTTCTCCCGGGACCTGCGCTACCAGACCGTCCCGCTCTACTTCTCCCGCCCGATCACCCGTACCGACTACGTCCGGGCCAAGTTCGGCGCCATGGTCTGCGCCCAACTGCTGCTGATGGCGGCCCCGCTGCTGGTGCTGTACATCGGCGCGCTGCTCGCCGGGATGGACTTCGGGCACAACACCGGGCACTTCCTGTACGGCCTGGTCGCCGCCGTGCTGTACGCCCTGGTGCCGACCTCGGTGGCCGTGGTGATCGCGGCCGCCACCCCGCGCCGGGGCTTCGGGGTGGCCGCGATCATGGGCTACCTGGCGGTCAGTGCCGCGCTGGGCGCGGCCGCGGTCGGGATCAGCAACCGCAGTACGACCGGGTCCGACGCCCCGCAGTGGATGTCGCTGATCTCGCCCACCGACCTGGTGGAGTCCCTGGTCAACGAGCTGTTCGGCCTCGGCGAGGGGTTCGACCGCCGGCACGCGCCGGGCGGCGTCGGCCTGGCGGTGTTCGCGCTCGTCGCGGTGGCCATGGTGGTCGGCTCGTACCGACTGCTGCTGCGCCGTTACCGCCGTGTCTAATCCCAACTGCAGTGTCTGAGAGGGCGGCATGGCCACCATCAGCATCGACAAGGTCTCCCGCTGGTTCGGGAACGTGGTCGCGGTCAACGACATCACCATGACCATCGGCCCCGGCATCACCGGCCTGCTCGGCCCCAACGGGGCGGGCAAGTCCACCCTCATCCACATGATGAGCGGCTTCCTGGCCCCCTCCAGCGGCTCCGTCACCCTGGACGGCGCGCCGATCTGGCGCAACCAGCAGGTGTACCGGCAGATCGGCCTGGTGCCCGAGCGGGAGTCGATGTACGACTACCTGACCGGCTGGGACTTCGTCCTCGCCAACGCCGAACTGCACGGCCTGCCCCAGCCGGGCGCCGCCGCCCGCCGGGCGCTGGACCTGGTGGAGATGGCCCACGCCAAGGACCGCCGCACCGGCACCTACTCCAAGGGCATGAAGCAGCGGGTCAAGATGGCCTCCGCGCTGGTCCACGACCCGTCCGTGCTGCTGCTCGACGAGCCCTTCAACGGCATGGACCCGCGCCAGCGGCTCCAGCTGATGGACCTGCTGCGCCGCTTCGGCGCGGACGGCCGGACGGTGCTGTTCTCCTCCCACATCCTGGAGGAGGTCGAGCAGCTGGCCCGGCACATCGAGGTGGTGGTCGCCGGACGGCACGCCGCCTCGGGCGACTTCCGCAAGATCCGCCGACTGATGACCGACCGCCCGCACCGCTACCTGGTCCGCTCCAGCGACGACCGCCGGCTCGCCGCCGCGCTGATCGCCGACGGCTCCACCAGCGGCATCGAGGTGGACGAGCGGGAGCGGGCACTGCGGATCGAAGCGGTGAACTTCCAGGGCTTCACCACCCTGCTGCCCGCGGTCGCCCGGGAGGCCGGCATCCGGCTGTACACCGTCTCCCCGGCGGACGAATCGCTGGAGAGCGTCTTCTCCTACCTGGTCTCCGCATGAGCGGGCGCATGAGTGCCGCCACCGGGACCGTTGTCGCCCAGGAAGGGGCCGACCGACCATGAACCCCACCGTCGCCAGGCTGACCCTGCGCGGGCTGCTCGGCCGCCGCCGCGGCCTGCTGCTGCTGGTGGTCCCCACCCTGCTGCTGGCCGTCGCGGCCGTCGCCAGGCTGTCCGGTGCCGACGCCCACGAGACGGTCGGCAACATCCTCGGCGCCCTCGGCCTCGGCACCCTGGTCCCGATCCTCGGGCTGGTGGTCGGCACCGGGGTGATCGCCAACGAGATCGACGACGGCTCGATCGTCTACCTGCTCGCCAAGCCGCTGCCCCGGTGGCGGATCGTCACCACCAAGCTGGTCGTCGCGATCGGCGTCACCTGGCTGTTCTCGGTCGTCCCGACGCTGCTGGCCGGGCTGCTGCTGGTCGGCACCCAGGACGGCATGGCGCTCGGCTACACCGTGGCGGTGCTGGTCGCCGGGGCCGCGTACAGCGCGCTGTTCCTGCTGCTCGGCGTGGTCACCCGGCACGCGGTGGTGGCCGGGCTGGCGTACGCCCTGATCTGGGAGTCGACGGTCGGCAACTTCGTCGAGGGCGCCCGCACGCTGAGCATCCAGCAGTGGGGCCGCTCGGTCGCCGAGGCGGTCGCCGGGCAGAACGCGATCACCTCCGACGTCTCGCTCGGGGCGGCCGTGCCGCTGCTGCTGGTGGTCACCGTCGCGGCGACGGTGCTCGCCTCGGTGAAGCTGGCCGGGCTGACGCTGGCCGGCGAGGAGTGAGCCCGGTCCCCCGCTGAGCCCGGTCCCCCGCTGAGCCCGGTCCCCCGCTGAGCCCGGTCCCCCGCTGAGCCCGGTACCGGAGCGCGCCGGTACGGCAGTGGGCCCCGGACACC
>NZ_JBSFWR010000032.1:0-75176 GCF_053594915.1 Kitasatospora sp. NPDC002543
ACTGGTCCACCCGCCCGCTGCCCGAGCCGTGGCTGCGCTACGCCGCTCTGGACGTCGAGGTGCTGGTCGAGCCCCTCCTCTTCTGCGCGCGACGAGCGATCGGCCTGCGTCCCCGGAGGACGGAGGCCGGCCCTTTAGAGGTCGTAGTAGAGCTCGAACTCGTGCGGGTGGGGGCGCAGGGCGATGGGGGCGATCTCGTTGGTGCGCTTGTAGTCGATCCAGGTCTCGATCAGGTCCGGGGTGAAGACGTTGCCGGCGAGGAGGTACTCGTGGTCGGCTTCCAGGGCCTCCAGGACGGCGGGGAGCGAGGAGGGCACCTGGGGGACGTTGGCGTGCTCCTCGGGGGCGAGCTCGTAGAGGTCCTTGTCGACCGGCTCCAGCGGCTCGATCTTGTTGCGGATGCCGTCGAGGCCGGCCATCAGCATGGCGGCGAAGGCCAGGTAGGGGTTGGAGGCCGGGTCCGGCGCGCGGAACTCGATGCGCTTGGCCTTGGCGTTGGAGCCGGTGATCGGGATGCGGATCGCGGCGGAGCGGTTGCGCTGCGAGTAGACCAGGTTGACGGGCGCCTCGAAGCCCGGCACCAGGCGGTGGTAGGAGTTCACCGAGGGGTTGGTGAAGGCCAGCAGCGAGGGGGCGTGCCGGAGCAGGCCGCCGATGTAGTAGCGGGCGGTGTCGGAGAGTCCGGCGTAGCCCTGCTCGTCGTAGAACAGCGGCGAGCCCTCGGTCCACAGGGACTGGTGGACGTGCATGCCCGAGCCGTTGTCGCCGAAGATCGGCTTCGGCATGAAGGTGGCGGTCTTGCCGTTCCGCCAGGCGACGTTCTTGATGATGTACTTGAACAGCATCAGGTCGTCGGCGGCGTGCAGCAGGGTGTTGAACTTGTAGTTGATCTCGGCCTGGCCGGCGGTGCCGACCTCGTGGTGCTGGCGCTCGACCTCCAGTCCGGCCTTGGCGAGTTCCAGCGACATCTCGGCGCGCAGGTCGGCGAAGTGGTCGACGGGCGGGACGGGGAAGTACCCGCCCTTGTACTTGACCTTGTAGCCGCGCACGTCGCCCTCGGCGGCGCCGCTGTTCCAGGCGCCGGCCTCCGAGTCGATGTGGTAGAAGGACGCGTTGGCGCTGGTCTCGAAGCGGACCGAGTCGAAGACGTAGAACTCGGCCTCGGGCCCGAAGTACGCGGTGTCGGCGATGCCGGAGGAGGCCAGGTACGCCTCCGCCTTCCTGGCGACGTTGCGCGGGTCGCGGCTGTACGCCTCGCCGGTGACCGGGTCCTGGATGAAGAAGTTGATGTTGAGGTGCTTCTCGGCCCGGAAGGGGTCGAGGCGGGCCGTGGCGAGGTCCGGCACCAGGGCCATGTCGGACTCGTGGATGGCCTGGAAGCCGCGGATCGACGAGCCGTCGAACATCAGGATCTCGGACGGATCGAAGGTCGCCGCAGGTACGGAGAAGTGCTGCAAGACGCCCGGCAGGTCGCAGAATCGGACGTCGACGAACTTCACGTCGTTGTCCTGGATGAACTGCTTCACTTCGGCGGCGTTGTTGAACATCCATCCTCCTCGGCGTGCGAATTGGGCTCACCATAGGAATGGGTCGTTTCCACTCGGTGACCCGCTCGTTTCCTCGATGTTAACCGCGACCCTCGGACGGCTGGCAAAGTCGTACGGGACGGTACAAATCACCCCGCCCAGCTGGGCACCCTCCCAAAAGTGGTCTGGACCACTTGGTAAGCCCCGGAACGGCGATTCACCCGGTCGGGGACGATGCCCCGGCCGGAGGGGAGCCGGTGGGGGCGCGGGCCGTCAGCCCGGTTAGTGTGGATTCGTGGACACCAGAGAAGCGTTGGGATCGTGGATCGACGGCCCCCGGGCGGCCGCCGAGAAGATGGGCGCCGACTTCGGCCACCGCGGCGAGCGCCTCGGGCTGCCCAAGGAGGGCCCCGGCTCGATCGCCGGGCCCGGCCGCCGGATCGGCGCGCTGTTCGTCGACGGCTGGCTCGTCGCCCTGATCTCGTACGGGCTGATCGCCCGCGGCGACCAGGCCGAGGCCAACCTGTGGACGAGCCCGCTGTTCTTCGTCGTCGCGGCCCTGCTGTTGTCCACCACCGGCACGACGGTCGGCAAGCGGCTGTTCGGCCTCCGGGTCGTCCGCCTGGACGGCCGCCGCGCCACCATCCCGCAGGTCCTGCTGCGCACCCTGCTGCTCTGCCTGGTGGTGCCGCCGCTGGTCTGGGACCGTGACACCCGGGGCCTGCACGACAAGGCGGTCGGCACCGTCGAGGTCCGCATCTAGCGCCCGCCGCCCGCCGCCCGCCGCCTGGCGCGGGACGGTGGACGCGCCACCGGAACGCGCAGGACACCGGAGCGCGCAGGACGCCGGAACACACAGGACGCCGGAACATCGAAACGGCCCCGCCGCGGAGCTTCCGCGGCGGGGCCGTTCTCGTGTCGTCAGGGGAGGGAGCGGATCAGCGGACCTGGCCGCCCTTGGGCATCCGGGCGCCCTTCGGCATCGGACCCTTGGGGATCGGCGCCTTGGAGAGCAGGTCGCCCAGCGCGCGCAGGCGGTCGTTGGTCTCGGTGACCTGGGCCGCGGTGATGGCGCGGGGCAGGCGCATCAGGTGGATCTGGAGCTTCTTCAGCGGGATCTCGCCCTCGCCGTTGCCCACCACGATGTCGTGCACCGGCACGTCGCCGACCACACGGGCCATCTTCTTCTTCTCGGAGACCAGCAGCTGGCGGACCCGGTTCGGGTTGCCCTCACCGATCAGCGCGATGCCGGCCCGGCCCACCGCGCGGTAGACCGCGTCCTGGTTGCGGGTGACCGCCACCGGGGTGGAGTTGGAGCTCCAGCCGCGCCGGATGTTGTTCAGCACCGCCGCGACGGCACCGGGCTGCCCCTCCATCTGGCCGAACGCGGCGCGCTCGGCCCGGCGCCCGAAGACGATCGCCATGGCCAGCACGGCCACGATGAAGCCCAGGATGCCCAGGTAGACGGGATGCTCGATCGCGAAGCCGATGGCGAGGAACACGCCGAAGGTCAGCAGGCCGACGCCGGCGATGATCAGGCCGATCTTGGTGTCGACCTTCTTGGTCATGGTGTACGCCAGACGGATCTGCTGCAGCCGTCCGGGGTTCTCGGATGTTTCCCTCGCCATAGTGCTCATGGTACGTGGCACGGGTACGGGATATCCAAGCCCGGGTACCCGTTCGCCCCAACCGTGACCCGTGCGCCCGTACGCCGTCGCGCAGAGCGACGCGGGCGCCTCACCGCCGCACGGACCGCGGTCCCGTCGGGCCCGTCCCCGCCGGACCGGTTCCCGGTCGCGTTCCGGAGCCCGGCCCCGCGGTGGTTCCGGCCGCCGCTCCCGCTCCTGCTCCCGCTCCCGCGGCCGCGTGGTCGTGCCGGCGGTCCGCCGCGTACCGGCGGTTCTCGCACACCGCCGCCCACGCGTTGCGCCGTGCCCGCCGCTGGCCGGGGGCGAGCAGCACGCTCTCGGCGAACCGCAGCGCCATCCCCACCGACCGGATCCGCATCCCCATGCCGAACAGCTCCTCTCGCGGCCACGACGGCCGGGATGGCTGAGAAGAATCGAACGTCCACCGGGCGCCCAGTGTCCCCACACCGTGTTACCAGTCCGTGACCAGCCGGTCAAAGCGTGGTGAAAACCGGAAGGGCGGAGCCGGAGCTCCGCCCTTCCCATGGCTTGAAACGATCAGGAGGTCATCCTCGGACCGCCGTCACGCCGTCACGCCGTCACGCCGTCCCGGCCTCGGCACCGGTGCCGTCAGACCGCGGCCTGTTCGCGCCGCTCCAGCGCCTGCCGGTACAGCCGGCCGGCCCGGTACGAGGACCGCACCAGCGGGCCCGACATGACGCCCGCGAAGCCCAGCTCCTCGGCCTCCTCCTGGAGCTCGACGAACTCCTGGGGCTTCACCCACCGCTCGACCGGGTGGTGGCGCAGCGAGGGGCGCAGGTACTGGGTGATGGTGATCAGCTCGCAGCCGGCGCCGACCAGGTCGGCCAGCGCCTGGCTGACCTCCTCGCGGGTCTCGCCCATGCCCAGGATCAGGTTGGACTTGGTCACCAGCCCGGCGGCGCGGGCCTGGGTGATGACGTCCAGCGAGCGCTCGTAGCGGAACGCCGGGCGGATCCGCTTGAAGATGCGGGGCACCGTCTCGACGTTGTGCGCGAGCACCTCGGGGCGGGAGGAGAAGACCTCGGCCAGCTGCTCGGGCACCGCGTTGAAGTCGGGGATGAGCAGCTCGACGCCGGTGCGGCCGGCCTCGCGCCCGGCGGTCATCGCGTGCACCTGGCGCACGGTCTCGGCGTACAGCCAGGCGCCGCCGTCCTCCAGGTCGTCGCGGGCGACGCCGGTGATGGTGGCGTAGTTGAGGTCCATGGTGACGATGGACTCGGCGACCCGGCGCGGCTCGTCGCGGTCGAACTCGGCGGGCTTGCCGGTGTCGATCTGGCAGAAGTCGCAGCGGCGGGTGCACTGGTCACCGCCGATGAGGAAGGTCGCCTCGCGGTCCTCCCAGCACTCGAAGATGTTGGGGCAGCCGGCCTCCTGGCAGACCGTGTGCAGCCCCTCCTTCTTCACCAGCGACTGGAGGGCGTTGTACTCCGGGCCCATCTTCGCGCGGGTCTTGATCCACTCGGGCTTCCGCTCGATGGGGGTCTCGCTGTTGCGGACCTCCAGGCGGAGCAGCTTCCTGCCGTCGGGCGCGACAGCGGACACGTGCGACTCCTAGAACTAGACGGGGTACCCCCAGGGTACGCCTGTGGTTGTGCGGCCTTCGCCGGGCCTACCGCCCTGCAATCGCAGGGCAACATGGCTACCGGCCGGTAGATTCCCTGCGGCCGCCGGGACTTTCCGGCGGCCGTCGGCGCGGGCGCGGGACGGGTCAGCGGTGGGGTGCCGGCTCCGGCAGCTCGGCGAAGACGTCCGCCAGGTGCCGTTCGACGACCGGCGCCGCCTCGGCGGCGGACAGCCCGCGCTTCAGCTCGCCGGTGAGCGAGGCGACGCCCGCGTCCCGGATGCCGCACGGCACGATCTTGTCGAACCAGGTCATGTCGGGGTCGCAGTTGAGCGCGAAGCCGTGCATGGTCACCCCGCGGGCGACCCGCACGCCGATCGCGGCGAGCTTGCGGTCGTCCCCGCGCTGGCCCGCGTTGGACGGGGCGTACTCGGGGCCGGCCAGCCGCGGGTCGATGCCCAGCGGCAGGCCCATCCGCAGGGTCAGCTTGCCGATGTCCACCACCTGTGCCGGATCCACCACGGCGTCCGGGATGGACTCCCCCAGCACCCAGACCCCGCTGCGGCCCTCGACCCGGGTGGACCCGATGCCGAACTCGCCCGCGGTGCGGATCAGCGCCTCCTCCAGCCGGCGGACGTAGGCGATGACGTCGATCGGGTCGGGCAGCTTGACGATCGGGTAGCCGACCAGCTGGCCGGGGCCGTGCCAGGTGATCTCCCCGCCCCGGTTGACCTCGACCACCGGGGTGCCGTCCAGCGGGAGGTCGGCGGGGTTGGTGCGCTTGCCCATGGTGTACACCGACTGGTGCTCCAGGAGCAGGACGGTGTCGGGGATCTCGTCCGCGACCCGCAGCGCGTGCAGCCGCTGCTGCTCCTCCCAGGCCTCCTGGTACGGGACGTGGCGCTCGCCTATGCCCATGTGGACGAAACGCACGTTCTCGCTCATGCGCCCACCTCGCCGCGCTCGGCGGCCCGGTCGCGAGACGCGCTGCCCCCGACTGTCCGCTCGCTTCGCTCGCTCACCGTCACTGTGCTCCTTGCCGGGCGTTCGAGACCAACCTCGCCACTCTACGCCCCGGCCCGGTCGGACCTTCCGGTCGCCCGGGACCGGCCGTCCAGGACCGGCCGTCCGCCGGCCCCCTCGCCCGCCTGCTCAGCCCGCCGGGCGTCTGCTCAGCCGCCCGCGAGGAGCTGCAGGCGCAACGCGAGCTGGAGCTCCAGCGACCGCTCCGGCCGGCTCCAGTCCCGCCCGAGCAGCGCCTCGACCCGGTCCAGTCGCTGGACCACGGTGTTCACGTGGACGTGCAGTTCGTCCTTGGCCCGGGTGAGGCTGCCGCCGCAGTCGAAGTAGGCGCGCAGGGTGCGGACCAGCTCGGTGCCGCGCCGGGCGTCGTACGCCAGCAGCGGTCCGAGCGTCGCGCCGACGAAGCCGTCCACGTCGTGGCCGTCGCCGAGCAGCACGCCGAGGAAGCCGAGCGCCCGGGCGGAGGCGCCCTCGCCGGCACGGCCGAGCACCCGCAGGGCCCGGACGCAGCGCAGGCCCTCGCCGTACGAGGCGGCCAGCGCGGACGGCCCGGCGGCCGGGCGGCCAGCGCCGACGGTGACCGGGAACCCGGCCAGCCGGGCCAGCCGCTCGGCGGCCTGCCGGGCGGTCTCCTCGGGGTCGTCGGTGCCGCCGGCCTCGACGGGCGTCAGCAGCACCACCGTTTCGGCGTGCTCCGCGCTGACGCCCCGGGAGCCGAACAGGTAGCGCCGGGCGGCGCCGGCCAGCCGGCCCCGGTCGTCGGCCTGCCCGTCGGCCGGCTCCGCGACCAGGACCAGGTGCGGCCGGGCGAGGTCGACGCCGAGCCGGCGGCCGCGCGCGGTGAGCCCGGCCGGGTCGCGCTCGGGGGCGGTCAGCAGGTCGGTGAGCAGTTCGCCGCGGACCCGGTTCTCGGTCTCGGCGACGGAGCGGCGCAGCAGCAGGAGCAGCGCGGTGACGACGCTGGCCCGCTCGAACAGCCGCCGGTCGGCGTCGTCGAGGTCGGGCCGGCCGCGCAGCACCATGGTGCCGAGCGCGTCGTGGCCGGCCAGCACCGCGCAGACCCACTGCTCGCCGTGCCGTACGGACCTGCCCTCGGCGCGGGAGGCGGCGACCGCCTCGGCCAGTTCGGCGGCGGGGGCGGAGCGTCCGGCCAGCGGCTCGCCCTCGGCGTCCAGGACCGCTATCTCCCCGCCCAGCAGGGCGGCGACGGCGGCGCCGACATCCGGCACCTCGGCGCCGCGCAGCACCAGGTCGGTGAGCCGGTCGTGCGCCTGCTCGGCGCGCTGGACGGCGGCGGAGTGGGCCCGGACCAGCTCGTTGGCGGCGTTCAGCTCGGCGAGCGCGGCCCGGGTGTCGGCCAGTGACTTGGCGGTGTCCAGGGCGATCGCGGCGTGGGCGGCCAGCGAGCAGAGCAGCGCGACCTCGTCGGGGGAGAAGGCGCGCGGCGTGCGGTCGGCGGCGAACAGGACGCCGATGACCTGTCCGCCGAGCAGCAGCGGCACTCCGATGATCGCCACCAGGCCTTCGTCCAGCACGCCCGCGTCGATCGTGCCGGTGTGGTGGAAGCGCTCGTCGGTGCGGTAGTCGTGGGTGGCGTACGGGCGGGCGGTCTGGGCGACCAGCCCGCCCAGGCCGTGGCCGAGGCTGAGCCGCAGGGTCTGGAACAGGACGGAGACCGAGCCGTCGGTGACCCGCATGTAGGTGTCGCCGGCGGCCTCGTCCGGCAGGGTCAGGTAGGCGGTGTCGGTGCCGAGCAGCATCCGGGCCCGGCGGACGATCGCCTGGAGCACGGTGTCCAGGTCCCGGGAGGCGGCGAGGTCCCCGGCGGTGTCGAACAGGGCGGTCAACTCGGCCTCGCGGCGCCGGTGTTGACGCAGGGTGCGGTGGACCCTCAGGGCCTGCCAGGTGGCGTCGTCGATCTCGGCGAGGACGGCGGCCGGCGCTCCGCGGCGGCGGGCGTCGGCCAGCACGTCGGCGAAGTCCTCGGTGGCGGCGCCGGAGGCGAGCAGGTCGAGCAGTCGCCGCAGCGCGGGTGCGGCGCTTTCCTGAGGGTGGTTCATGGTGCGTGCTGCCAATCGGCGTCGGTTCCGTCGGTTCCGAGAAAGCGCGATCGTACCGGCTCGGTCCTCAGGCGGCGGCGGGCTTTCCGGCCGCGGCCGGGCCGGCCTCCCGGCCGTCCGGGCCCGGCCGTCCGTCGACCTCGGCGAGGTCCCGGCCCCTGGTCTCCCGGCCGCAGAGCACCGCCAGGACGGTGATCGCCGCCGCGATGGCGACGTACACCGCGATGGGGGTGGGGCTGCCGTACTCCTTGAGCAGGGCGGTGGCGATCAGCGGTGCCGGGGCGCCGGCCGCCACCGAGGAGAACTGGGCCCCGATCGAGGCGCCCGAGTAGCGCATCCGGGTGGCGAACAGCTCGGAGAAGAAGGCGGCCTGGGGCGCGTACATGGCGCTGTGGAAGACCAGGCCGACGGTCACGGCGGTGACCAGCGAGCCGAAGGACTTCGTGTCGACCATGCCGAAGAACACGAAGGCCCAGGCGCCCACCCCGACCGCGCCCACCAGGTAGACCGGCTTGCGCCCGACCCGGTCGGACAGCGCGCCGAACAGCGGGATCAGCGCGAACTGGATCGCGGAGGCGATCAGGACGGCGTTCAGCGCGGTCTGCTTGGAGAAGTGCGCGTGGGTGACGGCGTAGGTGAGCACGAAGGTCGTCATCACGTAGTAGGAGATGTTCTCCGCCATCCGCGCGCCCATGGCCACCAGCACCTCCCGCCAGTGGTCGCGCAACACCTCGACCAGCGGCGGCCGTGCGGCCGCCCGCCGGTCCCGCTCGTGCCGCTGCCGTTGGGCCGCCAGGGCCTGCTGGAACAGCGGCGACTCGTCGACCGCGAGCCGGATCCACATCCCGACCGCGACCAGCACCGCCGACAGCAGGAACGGCACCCGCCAGCCCCAGGCCAGGAACTGCGCGTCGGACTGCACCGCCGTCATCAGCGAGAGCACCCCGGCCGCCAGCAGGTTCCCGGCCGGCGCCCCGCCCTGCGGCCAGGACGCCCAGAACCCGCGGCGCCGCTGGTCCCCGTGCTCCGACACCAGCAGCACCGCGCCGCCCCACTCGCCGCCGAGCGCGAAGCCCTGCACCAGCCGCAGTGCCGTCAGCAGCACCGGCGCCGCGACCCCGATCGAGTCGTACGTCGGCAGCAGCCCGATCGCCGTGGTCGACCCGCCCATCAGCAGCAGGCTCACCACCAGCAGCTTCTTCCGGCCCACCCGGTCCCCGAAGTGCCCGAAGACCAGCGCCCCGAGCGGCCGCGCCGCGAAGCCGATCGCGTAGGTCAGGAAGGACAGCAGCGTTCCGGTCAGCGGATCGCTGTGCGGGAAGAACAGCTTCCCGAACACCAGCGCCGCCGCCGTTCCGTACAGGAAGTAGTCGTACCACTCGACCGTCGTGCCGATCAGGCTCGCGGCCACCACTCTGGGGAGTGAGCTGCCCGCCGTCGTGCCTCGCGCGGAGGTGTTCATGGCCACCACTTCCAGAACCAGGGGGGAGACGATGTCGCCACAAGGTAGGAAGCGGCCGACCCCGGGACTATGTGGGTGGCCCACACAGTCCCGGGGTCGAATGTGCCTGTCTGCCCCATGCCGGGGCGGCCGGGCCGGGGAGCGCGCTCCGCTCAGTGGGCCGTCCAGCCGCCGTCGACGGGGAGGCTGGCGCCGGTGATGTAGGAGGCGGCGGGGGAGCAGAGCCAGAGGGCGAGCTGGGCGACCTCCTCGGGCTCGATGAGGCGCTTCACGGCGGTGCGGTCGAGCATGATCCGCTCGACCACCTCGTTCTCGGGGATGCCGTGGGCGAGCGCCTGGGCGGCGATCTGCTTCTCCACCAGGGGGGTCCGGACGTAGCCCGGGTTGATGCAGTTGCTGGTGACGCCGTACGGCGCGCCCTCCAGGGCGACGGTCTTGCTCAGGCCCTCCAGCCCGTGCTTCGCGGTGACGTACGCGGACTTGAACGCGCTGGCGCGCAGGCCGTGGACGGAGGAGACGTTGACGACCCTGCCCCACTCCTGCCCGTACATGTGCGGCAGGGTGCGGCGCAGGATGCGGAACGGCGCCTCGACCATGACGCGCTGGATGAGCGTGAAGCGGTCCGGCGGGAACTCGTGCACGGGCGCGACGTGCTGGAGGCCGGCGTTGTTGACGACGATGTCGGCGTCGTCCGGCAGGGCGTCCACGGCCCCGGGGTCGGCGAGGTCGGCGACGATCGCGCGGCCGCCGATCCGCTCGGCGAGCTCCTCGGCCGGGCCGGCCGCGAGGTCGACGACGTAGACCCGGGCGCCGGCCCCGGCGAAGGCCTCGGCGCAGGCCCGGCCGATGCCCGAGGCGGCCCCGGTGACCATGGCCGTGCGGCCGGCGAGCGGGCGGGCAGTAGAGGTGTCCATGGCCGAGAACGGTAGGAATCCGACGGCCTCGCTCCCATGTGGCGGACCGCCACAGCATCCCCTTGGGCTGTGGTGCCGCCCGCCATGAGGCCGACCCGCGGTCCGAACGGCGGATCGACCCTCGGAGAGGCCCTCGGAAGGGGCCCCCGAACCGCCGACGGTTCGGCCACGGAAGACCAAACCCATCCCGGTCGCGCTTCCCCACAATGGGCGCGGTTGCTTCACCCGTTCGGTGGATTGCTCGGTCAGATCCACCCATAGCGCCCGAATGCTCGCTACATTCACGCCGATTCCCGACAGGGGGCGCCGCCCCAGGCCGCCGAAGTGCTGGTGAAGCCCGGTGCGACGTCCGAGAGGTGTTGACAGACATGCCCCAACGGCCTGCAACCGACAGCCCGGCGTACGGACCGCTCGACCCGCTCGGCCAGCACCGAGGGCCGGTCGGCCGGACCCTTCCGGACGCCCCCGACGCCCTGACCGCCGACACGCTGACCGCCGACGCCCCGGACGCCGACGACCTGCGGCTGCCGGTGCAGGCCACGCCCGACCGGCACGAGAACCCCGGCGCACCCGAACCCGCGCCCGCCCCGGCCCGCGGGCCCGGCCACTCCGGCCCGGCCCCGCAGAACGGCCAGCTCGCGGCGCTGATCGAGGAGGCCGGCTTCTCGCACGCCGGACTCGCCCGCCGGGTCGACCAGCTCGGCCTGGAGCACGGCCTCGACCTGCGCTACGACAAGACCTCGGTCACCCGCTGGCTGCGCGGCCAGCAACCGCGCGGGGCCACCCCGGCGCTGATCGCCGAGGTCTTCACCCGCCGGCTCGGCCGCCGCCTCACCGCCCAGGACCTCGGCCTGGACGCCTGCGCCCCGGTCTACGCCGGCCTGGAGTTCGCCGAGACGCCGCAGGAAGCGGTCGACATCGTGGCGAGCATGTGGCGCAAGGACAACGGCCCGCAGTCCGAGCTGCGCCGGATCGCCTTCACCCCGGCCGGCCTGGTCGTTCCCAGCCGGGACTGGCTGATCGGCCGCACCGACGAGCGGGTCGCCCGGGACGGCTCCACCCTGGTCCGGCCGGACGCCGGCACCGGCCCGCCGTCCGCCAGCGCCACCTCCGCGGCCATCACCGGCGCCCCGGCGCCGGGCGCGCCCGGCGCGTCCCCCGGGAGCCCGGCGCGCGGACCGGCCCCCGGGGCCCCCGCCGCCCGCAGCACCGCCGGGACGACCGGCACCGCCCCCACCATCGGCCGGGTGCCGATCCAGAGCCGCCGGCCGCCGGTCGCCGTCGAGCCGCCCTACACCGACCCGGCCCGCGAGTCCCGCCCCACCCTGCGGGTCGGCCGTGGCGACATCGCCGCCATTCGCGCCGTCGGGGACCTCTTCCGCGCGCTCGACCACGCCTACGGCGGCGGCCACGCCCGCCAGGCGCTGGTGCGGTACCTGGAGAGCGAGGCCGAGCCGATGCTGCGCGGCCGCTACGGCGAGCAGATCGGCCGGGCGCTGTTCGGCGCGGTCGCCGACCTCACCCGGCTGGCCGGCTGGACGTCCTTCGACATCGCCGCGCACGGCCTCGCCCAGCGCTACTTCGTCCAGGCGCTGCGCCTCTCCCAGGCCGCCGGCGACCGCGCGCTCGGCGGCTACGTGCTGGTGACGATGAGCCAGCAGGCCGTCCACCTGGGCCACGGCCGGGAGGCGGTCCAGCTCGCCCGGGTCGCCCAGCAGGGCGTGGGCACCGCCGTGCCGCCGGTCGTCCAGTCGCTGATGCACGCCGCCGAGGCGCGCGGGCACGGACTGCTGGGCGACGTCCGGTCCTGCACCACCGCCCTGGTCCGCGCCGAGCGCTCCCTGGCGGCGGCCCGGGCGGGCGACGAACTGCCCTCCTGGGCGCGGTACTTCGACGAGGCCCAGCTCTCCGACGAGTTCGCCCACTGCTACCGCGACCTCCAGCAGTGGCGCACGGCCGCGCAGCACGCCGAGAAGTCGCTGCGGCTGCGGTCGCCCGCCTACGCGCGCAGCCGGATCTTCTGCCGCCTGGTGCTGGCCACCGCCCGGCTCGGCATGGGGGATCTCGACGAGGCCTGCACCATGGCCACGGACGCGCTGCGGGCGGCGGGGGAGATGCGCTCGGCCCGCTCGCTGGAGTACGTCCGGGACTTCCACCGCCGCCTCACCCCGTACCGCGGCAGCCCGGTGGCGCGCGCGTTCGAGGAGACGGCCCGGCAGGCCGGAGTGATCTGACCGGCGGGCGGTGGTGGCCCGGGCGGGGCAGGAGCGGCCCGGCGCCGGCGGGGCGGGTGGCGGTCCGCTCCGCCCGTCCCGCGTACGGCGGTCCGCTCCTGCCCCGCGTACGGGGCCGGGCCCGCCGGCTCTCGGCAGGCCCGGCCCCCGGCCGCTCCACGGTGGCGGCCACCGGCGGGCCGCGGTCCCGAAGGGCCGGAACGGGAACCCGGTGTCCCGGTACGCCGTCGGTCTGTCACCCCGGCAGACCGCTGACGTGGCCGGGCGTCTCGCCGTGCTCGACCCCGCCGTGCCCGGCCTCGTCGTACCTGGCCTCGCCGTGCTCGACCCCGCCGTACCTGGCCTCGTCGCCGGTCGCCTCGGCGCTTGCCGGCGCTTGCCGGTGCGTGTCGGCGCCTGCCGGCGGGGCCCGGGCCGTCAGGCCGCCGCCTCTGCCTCCGGCACGTCGGCCGGGACGCCGAGGTCGCCCAGAACCGCCTGTGCCGCCCGCCGCCCCGAGACCAGCGCGCCCTGCACGGTGCTGGTGTCCCGGTGGTCCCCGGCGACGTACAGCCCGGCCAGCAGCCGCACCGGGCGGCGGTGGTTGTGCGGCGGAGGCATCGCGGGCAGCGCGTCCGGGACGTGCCGCACGCCGAGGAACTGCCAGCCCGACGTCGAGCCGTCGTACAGCTCGGCGAGCCGGGCCCGGACGGCCGGCTCCAGCCCGGCCGGGCCGCCGATGTCGAAGGCGCGCCGGCCGAGCACGGTGCTGGCGATCAGCGCCTGGCCGGCCGGGGCGTAGGACGGGTGCAGCTCGCTGAGCACCAGCGAGTGCGAGACCAGGGGCGGGTGTCCGTTCGGCCGGTCGCCGTCGAGCAGCAGGACGGCCTCTCCGAGCGGGGCGGCGTCGGCCGCGTGGTAGAAGGTCGTGACGGGGTGGAAGTCCGGCAGTCGCAGCCCGGGCAGCAGGTCGGCGGCGGAGCGGGCGTCGGTGGCGACGATGACGGCCTGGGCGCCGATCCGTCCGTGGCCGAGGGTCTCCACGCCGTCCGCGGCGATCGAGGTGACCCGCACCCGGGTGCGGACGGTGCCGGCGGGCAGGGCGGCGGCCAGCTGGGCCGGGACCGCCGCGATCCCGCCGGCGGGCAGACAGAGCCGTCCGCGGGCGTACGAGCGCAGCACGAGGTCGGCGACCCGGCTGCTGGTGCCGAGCGCGGGGTCGGAGAGCAGGGCGCTGAGCAGTGGGCGCAGGAAGCCGTCCACGGTGCGCTGGGCGAGGCCGTGGCCGGCCAGCGCGCGGGCGGTGGTGGTCTCCGGTCGGGCCTGGAGCCGGCCGACCGGGGTGGTGGCGAGCCGGCCGAGCCAGCCGGCCAGCCGGGCCTTGTCCAGCGGGCTGCCGAGCGGGGCCCGGGTGGCGGCCTGCCGGGCGACGGTGAGTTGGGGGTCCCCGGCGCGGTAGCGGCGGCCGGAGTTGTGCACCAGTACGCCGGGCGCGAGCGGGCGCAGGTCGAGGCGGTCGAGGTCGAGGGTGCGGCGGAGTTCGGGGAATGCGGTGTTCAGCAGATGGCTGCCGTCGTCGAGCCGGAATCCGTCCTGTTCGCGGGTGGCCATCCGGCCGCCGATCCGGTCGGTGGTCTCCAGAACCTGAACGGTGAGGCCGTGGCCGGTGAGCGCGCGGGCGGCGGCCAGGCCCGCGAGTCCGGCGCCGACCACGACGACGTCCGGGTCGGACGGCCGGCGGGCGCGACGGGTGAAGTCGTACGTGGGCACTGGGATGCTCCCTCCCTGGTCCCGGGGCTCCGGCCGACGCAGGCAGCGGGGTGCCGGGACACGGTCCGTGGAGGGTGATGCCCAGTCAGTGTGAGCGTCAGACAAGCGCATCGGGCCGGATCCGGGGGTCCGGGAGGGTCCTGCGGCGCCGGGCGGGGGTGCGGTCACGGACAGTGCGCCGTGGCGGCCGGGTTCGGGGGTCGGCGGGCGCGTACGGTCACCGGGGGCGTGCGACGCGCCCACCATGTGCTCCCATGCGCCCCCTCCTCGGGCCCCCTCGAACCCGGCTCGGCATATGCCGCTGGCCAGGGTGGATGCCGTTCTCGGAGTGCGTACGAGTGCCGTACGGGTGCCGTGCGACCCGTGCGCACGCCACCCGCCCAGCGCGCGCGGCCACCCCGCGTGCCTCGTGGTCCCGCACCCGTCACATGGCCGCGAGCACCGCCGAGTACACGTCCGGGTGGGTGAAGCGGAAGCCCGCGTCCAGCAGCCGCCGCGGCACCACCCGGTGGCTGCCGACCACCTCGACCGCCAGCTCGCCCAGGACCGCCTTGAGCACCGCCTCCGGCACCGGGAACGGCGTCGGCCGCCGCAGCGCCCGGCCGAGCGCGGTCGTCAGCTCGGCGTTGGTCGCCGGGTTGGGCGCGGTGAGGTTGAAGGCGCCGGAGAGGTCGTCGTGGTCGATCAGGAACCGCAGCGCGGCCACCTCGTCGTGCAGCGAGATGAAGCTCCAGTACTGCCGCCCGTTGCCGAGCCGCCCGCCGAGGCCCAGCTTGAACAGCGGGAACAGCCGACCGCCCGCGCCGCCGGCCGAGGACAGCACCATCCCGGTGCGGGGGTGGACGACCCGGATCCCGGCCCGCTCGGCCGGCCGGGCGGCGTCCTCCCACTCCCGGCAGACCTCGGCCAGGAAGTCGTCGCCGGCGGGGGAGTCCTCGTCGATCACCCGGTCGCCGGTCTGGCCGTACCAGCCGACGGCGGAGGCGCTCACCAGCACCCGCGGCGGCTCCTTGAGCCCGGCCAGCGCGACGGCCAGCGTCTCGGTGCCGTACACCCGGCTCTCCCGGATCTCCCGCTTGTAGGAGTCCGTCCAGCGGCGGTCGCCGACCCCGGCGCCGGCCAGGTGCACCACGGCCTGGACCCCGGCCAGCCCGTCCCGCTCGACCTCGCCGAGCAGGGGGTTCCAGCCGATCGCCGTGCTGCCGTCCGGCCGTGGGCCCGTCCTCGACCGGTGCCGGACCAGCCGCACCACCTCGTGGCCGTCCGCCAGCAGGGAGCGGACGAGCGCCGAACCGATCAATCCCGTGGAACCCGTGACAGCGATGCGCATGCGCCCATCCTCGCAGCTCCCGCGCTCTCCCGCGGTGTTCCCGACCGCCCGTCAGCTGTCCGGACACCCCCGTTAGCATGACGCGCATGTCTGGCGACGATCTGATCATCCGTACGGCGCGCGGCGAGGACGAGCGCGAACTCGCCGTCCTCAACCACGCGGCCTGGTCCCTCCTGTCCGACGTCTCTCCGCAGCCGCTCGTCGAGGACCCGGTCTTCGACGAGCGGCACACCCCCGAGCAGTACCTGCTGGCCGTGCTGGACGGCCGGATCGTCGGCTACGTCCGCCAGGTCCCGTCCACCCCGCTGGCGAGCAACCGGCACGTGCGGCAGATCCAGGGCCTGGCCGTCGACGGGACCGTCCGCGGCCGGGGCGTCGGCCGCCGGCTGGTCGAGGCGGCCTGCGCGGCGGCCCGGGCCGCGGGCGCCCGCAAGATGAGCCTGCGGGTGCTCGGCTGGAACGCCCCGGCCCGGCGGCTCTACGAGAGCTGCGGCTTCGTCGTCGAGGGCTCGCTGGCCGAGGAGTTCCTGATCGACGGCCGGTACGTGGACGACGTCTGGATGGCCCGCCCGCTGGCCGACTGAGCCCGGCGGCGGTCCGAACAAGCCTGCGGCGGACGGTGGTTCACCACCTCCAGGGTGGTACGGAGTCGTGACGGTCCCGCCCTGTCCCGGCCGCCGCCGCGCCGGTACCGTACGGCCGTGAGCAACTCGACGCCTCCCGGGTGGTACCCGGTCCCGGGTGCGGACGGCACCCCCGGTCACGAGCGCTGGTGGGACGGCAACGCCTGGAGCAACGAGGTCAGGCCGCTCCAGGGCGGCGTCGCCGGGGGGCTCGCCGACGCCCCCACCCAGGGCTGGCCGCCGGCCGACCAGCGGCCCGGCCACGGCTACCCCGGCGGTCCGGCGGCCCCCGCCTACGGCTATCCGGGCCAGGACGCCCACCAGCCCCAGGCCTACGGCTACCCGCCCCAGGACGCCTACCCGCACCAGGGCCAGGCCCCGGCCGGCTACCCGCCCCAGGGCCCCGGCTACGGCTACCCCGGGCCCGGCTACCTGCCGCCGCCCGGGGCGGCCAGGTCGAGGACCGGCCCGGTCATCGGCATCGGGGTCGCCGTGCTGGCCGCGGGCGGGATCGTCGCCGGGATCCTGCTCAGCGGCGGCGGCGACCACCGGGCGGACCCGACCCCGGACCCCACGGTCACCGTGACCGGGAGCGGCAGCCCCTCGGTGAGCCCCGGCCCGTTCACGCCCTCCCCCGCGCCCAAACCCGTCCCCGTCCTCAAGAGCACCGTCCCCGACGCGCAGCACGCGATCACCGTGCCGGTCTTCGACGGCTGGGAGGTGTCGAGCAACCCGCCGCACTCGACGGTCTACCTCGGCACCGGCCGCTACACCTGCCCGGACAACAGCTCCTGCATCCGTGGCCAGTTCTCGGTCGAGAAGGACACCGTCCAGGGCTCCACGCCCAAGGCGGCCGCCGACGCCCGGATGCCCGACTACGCCGGGCAGATCTTCTCCGGGGTCAGCTCGCACACCGACGCCGGATCGGGGTACGTCAGCGTGGCCGGGGTCCTCGGCTACGCCACCCGCTGGCACATCCGCACCACGGACGGCACCCAGGGCTACGTCCTGCTGGCCGCCCTCCCGGCCAAGGGCGGCGGCTACGTGGTCATGGAGGGCGGCGTGGACGACAGTCCGGCCGCGCCGGACTTCTCGGTGCTGGACCAGATCCTCAAGGGCATCAAGCAGGACGGGTCCTCCGGCAACAGCGCCTGACGCGGCCGACGGGGACGTCAGTCCCCGTACCGCTCCCACAGCTTGGGGAAGCGCTTCGCCATGACGTCCGGGTCGTCGAAGTCCAGGGCCGGCCCGGACGGCCGCTCGGGCTGCCGCCCGCCCACCTCGGGCAGCGGCAGCCCGGTCAGCTGCTCGTAGGCCTCGTCGGCGGCGTAGCCGAGGTCCTCGGCTTCGCCGTCCTCCTCCTCGTCGAACTCGGGCAGCAGGTCCGCCAGGTCGTCCGGTTCGGTCAGCCCGCCTTCGAAGACCTCCCGGCCCTGGCCGATCAGCCAGGAGCGGAAGTAGTCGAAGGTGTCGTCGGAGGCGCCGTCGAGCAGCAGGTAGGCCGCGCCCCACAGGTCGTAGCGGTGGGCGCGGTGGTGCCGCGCCTGGTACAGCCGGGCGAAGTCGATCACGTCGTCCGGGGTCAGCTGGAGGAGCCGTTCCACCAGGAGGTCGGCCTGCTCGTCGGGGTCGCCGTCCGCGGCGTCCCGGGTCTCGTCGATGATCTGCCAGAAGTCCGTCTCGTCCATCACCGCTCAAGCATCCCCGTTCGGCCGCGTCCGCGCATGCCGCCGCTCGGTGCGGGCCCGCGACAGGACCCGTAACGGGGGCCTCCGGGGCCGGGAACGGCGGAACCCCGCGCCGTCCGGGGACGACGCGGGGTTCCGTACGCGGGGTTCCGCGGGGACCTGGTGGGGTCAGAGGCCGAGCTCGACCTCGAACTCGCCGGCCTCCAGGATCTCCTTGACCGCGACCAGGTAGCGGGCGGCGTCGGCGCCGTCCACCAGGCGGTGGTCGTAGGAGAGCGACAGGTAGGTCATGTCGCGGATGCCGATGGCGGTGCCGCCGTCGGCCTCGATGACCACCGGGCGCTTGACGGTGGCGCCGATGCCCAGGATGGCGACCTGGTTCGGCGGCACGATCACGGTGTCGAACAGCGCACCGCGCGAGCCGGTGTTGCTGATGGTGAAGGTGGCGCCGGACAGCTCGTCCGGGGTGATCTTGCTGTCGCGGACCTTGGCGGCCAGCTCGGCGGTCTTCTTCGAGATGCCGGCGATGTTGAGGTCGCCCGCGCCCTTGATGACCGGGGTCATCAGGCCCTTCTCGGAGTCCACCGCGATACCGATGTTCTCGGTGTCGAAGTAGGTGACCGTGCCCTCGGCGTCGTTGATCCGGGCGTTGACCACCGCGTGGACCTTCAGCGCCTGGGCGGCGGCCTTCACGAAGAACGGCATCGGGGAGAGCTTGACGCCCTCGCGGGCCAGGAAGCCCTCCTTCGCCTTGCCGCGCAGCGACATGATCTTGGTGACGTCCACCTCGACCACGCTGGTCAGCTGGGCCTGCTCGTGCAGCGCCTTCATCATGTTGTCGCCGATGACCTTGCGCATGCGGGTCATCTTGACGGTCTGACCGCGCAGGGCGGACGGCGCGGCGGCGGCCTTCGGCGCGGCGGCCGGAGCGGCGGCGGCGACCGGGGCCGGGGCGGCCTTGGCGGCCTCCGCGGCGGCGATGACGTCCTGCTTGCGGATGCGGCCGCCGACGCCGGTGCCGGCGACGGAGGACAGCGCGACGCCGTGCTCGGCGGCGAGCTTGCGCACCAGCGGGGTGACGTAGGCGTCACCGTTGTCGGCCACCGGAGCGGCCGGGGCGACCGGAGCCGGGGCGGCGACGGGGGCCGGGGCGGCGACGGGGGCCGGAGCGGCGACCGGAGCCGGAGCCGGGGCGGCAACGGGGGCCGGGGCAGCGGCCGGAGCCGGGGCGGCAACAGGGGCCGGAGCGGCGACGGGGGCCGGAGCGGCGACCGGAGCCGGAGCCGGAGCGGCAACCGGAGCCGGGGCGGCGGCGACGGCACCGGCGGCGCCGATCAGCGCGAGCTGGGCGCCGACCTCGGCGGTCTCGTCCTCGCCGACCAGGATCTTCACCAGCGTGCCGGCGACCGGCGACGGGATCTCGGTGTCGACCTTGTCGGTGGAGACCTCGAGCAGCGGCTCGTCGACCTCGACGGTGTCACCCTCGGCCTTCAGCCAGCGGGTGACGGTGCCCTCGGTGACCGACTCGCCCAGGGCGGGCAGCAGGACCGGGGTGGCGTCGGCGGCCGGGGCGGCGGCGGCCGGGGCGGCAGCCGGGGCCGGGGCGGCGACCGGAGCAGCGGCCGGGGCCTCGGCGACCGGGGCCGGGGCGGCGACCGGAGCGGCCTCGGCGGCCGGGGCCGGAGCGGCGGCCGGGGCGCCCGAGCCGTCGTCGATGACCGCCAGCTCGGCGCCCACCTCGACGGTCTCGTCCTCGGCGACCTTGATGGAGGCCAGGATGCCGGAGGCCGGGGCCGGGATCTCGGTGTCGACCTTGTCGGTCGACACCTCGAGCAGCGGCTCGTCGACCTCGACACGCTCACCCTCGGCCTTCAGCCAGCGGGTGACGGTGCCCTCGGAAACGCTCTCGCCCAGCGCGGGCAGTGTTACTGAGACCGCCATGGTTTCAGCGACTCCTATCAAGTCTTGCGTACGGGAAGTACTTGCGTACGGGAAGTACCGGGAAAGGGGGGTGGGGCGTGATCAGTCGTGCGCGTGCAGCGGCTTGCCGGCCAGCGCCAGGTGCGCCTCGCCCAGGGCCTCGGACTGGGTCGGGTGCGCGTGGATGAGCTGCGCGACCTCGGCCGGCAGGGCCTCCCAGTTGTAGATCAGCTGGGCTTCGCCGACCTGCTCGCCCATGCGGGCGCCGACCATGTGGACGCCGACCACGGCGCCGTCCTTGACCTGGACGAGCTTGATCTCGCCGGCGGTCTTCAGGATCTTGCTCTTGCCGTTGCCGGCCAGGTTGTACTTGAGGGTGACGACCTTCTCCTTGCCGTACAGCTCGACGGCCTTGGCCTCGGAGATGCCGACGGAGGCCACCTCGGGGTTGGAGTAGGTCACCCGCGGAACGCCGTCGTAGTCGATCGGCATCGGCTTGAGGCCGGCCAGGCGCTCGGCGACGAGGATGCCCTCGGCGAAGCCGACGTGGGCCAGCTGCAGGGTCGGGGCGAGGTCACCGACGGCGGAGATGGTGGGCACGTTGGTGCGCATGTACTCGTCGACGAGGACGTAGCCGCGGTCCATCGCGACGCCGTTCTCCTCGTAGCCGAGGCCGGCCGAGACGGGGCCGCGGCCGATGGCGACGAGCAGCAGGTCGGCGTCGATCTGCTTGCCGTTCTCGGTGGAGACGCGGACACCGGTCTCGGTGTACTCGACGCCCGAGAAGCGGGCCTTCAGCTCGAACTTGATGCCGCGCTTGCGGAACGCGCGCTCCAGCAGCTTGGAGGAGTTCTCGTCCTCCAGCGGGACGAGGTGCGGCAGCGCCTCGACGATGGTGACCTCGACGCCGAAGGACTTCCAGACCGAGGCGAACTCGACGCCGATCACGCCGCCGCCGAGGATGACGGCCGACTTCGGGATGCGGTCGAGCTTGAGGGCGTGGTCCGAGGAGATCACGCGGTTGCCGTCGATCTCCAGGCCCGGGATCGAGCGCGGCACGGAGCCGGTGGCCAGGACGATGTGGCGGCCTTCGACGCGCTGGCCGTTGACATCCACCGAGGTCTGCGAGGAGAGCTTGCCCGCGCCCTGGATGAAGGTGACCTTGCGGGAGGCCACCAGGCCCTGGAGGCCCTTGTACAGGCCGGCGATGACGTCGTCCTTGTACTTGTGGACGCCGTTGATGTCGATGCCCTGGAAGGTGGCCAGGACGCCGAACTCGGCGGCCTCCTTCGTCTCGTCCGCGATCTCCGCGGCGTGCAGCAGGGCCTTGGTCGGGATGCAGCCGCGGTGCAGGCAGGTGCCGCCCAGCTCACCCTTCTCGACCAGGGCGACGCTCAGGCCCAGCTGAGCGGCGCGGAGCGCCGCGGCGTAACCGCCGCTTCCGCCTCCGAGAATGACTACGTCGAAAACGGTGCTGGCGTCGTTCGCCACGTCACGTCCTCCATGCATGGGGTGGGTCGCCGGGCCGGTCGCGGTCCGGTGGGTCGGAAGCCTTTGTGGGGCGCCCAGTCGTGCCGGAAATACATCTTCGCACTTGTTCGCGGTGGCTGATGTCCGGGCCCGGCGCAGGGGTGTCCCGCAGAGCGGTCACCCGGGCGGGAATACCCCCGACGGAAGGGCATCATCGCAGCTCAGCGGCGTGTGAACAGCCGCCGGACGGGCGTCCTCCGCCCTGCCCGCCGTCGCTTCTTCCGCACTGTGGAACAAAGTTTCGCCCGCAGCGAACAGGGGTGCGCCGCGCCGCCCCGGGCTACCCGCAGGTAACCCGGCCGGAACGCCGACGGGGCCCGGCGCACGCGCGCCGGGCCCCGTCGCAACGGGCCCCCGATCGTCGGCAGCGGGTCCCGGCCGGGACCACCGCGATCGGAATGCCGGATCAGGCCTTGCCGTTCGCCTTCTGCTCGGCGAAGCGGACCAGGGTGCGCACCGCGCTCGCGGTGCCGCCCTTCGGGGTGTAGCCGTACGGCGCGGCCTCGTGGAACGCCGGGCCGGCGATGTCCAGGTGCGCCCAGTCGGTGCCCTCGGCCACGAACTCCTTCAGGAACAGGCCGGCCACCAGGCCGCCGCCCATCCGCTCGCCCATGTTGGCCAGGTCGGCGATGGTCGACTCGGTGAAGCCCTTGCGCAGCTCGGCCGGCAGCGGCATCGGCCAGGACTGCTCGCCCGCCTCGCCGGCCAGGACGTGCAGCTCCTCGCGCAGCTCGTCGTTGTTGGCCATCACGCCGAAGGTGCGGTTGCCCAGGGCCAGCACCATGGCGCCGGTCAGGGTGGCCACGTCGACGATGACGTCCGGGTTCTCCTCGCCGGCCCGCACGATCGCGTCGGCCAGCACCAGGCGGCCCTCGGCGTCCGTGTTCAGGACCTCGACGGTCTTGCCGCCGTACATCTTCAGCACGTCGCCCGGGCGGGTGGCGGAGCCGGACGGCATGTTCTCGGCCAGCGCCAGCCAGGCGGTCACGTTGACGGCCAGGCCCAGGCGCTTGGCGGCCACCACGGCGGCGAACACGGCGGCGGCGCCGGCCATGTCGCACTTCATGGTCTCGTTGTGGCCGGCCGGCTTCAGCGAGATGCCGCCCGAGTCGTAGGTGATGCCCTTGCCGATGAACGCCAGGGTGGCCTTGGCCTTCGGGTGGGTGTAGGCCACCTTCACCAGGCGGGGCGGGTTCGCGGAGCCGCCGCCGACGCCCAGCAGGCCGCCGAAGCCGCCCTTGGTCAGCGCCTTCTCGTCCAGCACCTCGACCTTGAGGCCGTGCTCCTTGCCGGCCGCCTGGGCGATCGCCGCGAAGCTCTTCGGGTTCAGGTCGTTCGGCGCGGTGTTGACCAGGTCGCGGGCCCGGTTCATCTCCTCGCCGACCGCGGCGGCGCGCTCCACGGCGGCCTTGGCGTCCTTGCTGCCCTTGCGGGCGGCCAGCAGGACCAGCTCGCCGACCGGCTCCTTGCCGTTGCCGTCGGCCTTGTACGTGCCGAAGGCGTACGAGCCGAGCAGGCCGCCGAGCGCGACCGCCTCGATCTCGGCCGCGGACTCGGCCGGCAGGGCCAGCGCGGCCTTCTTGGCGCCGGCCAGGGTGCGGGCGGCGACACCGGCGGCGCGGCGCAGCGCCTCCAGCTCGTAGCCGTCCTCGGCGGCCTCGCCCAGGCCGACCGCGAGCACGAGCGCGGCCTTCAGGCCGGCGGGGGAGGGGACCTTGACGGCCTCGCCCTCGGCGCCGGTCGCGCCCAGGGTGCCGAGGACCTCGGTCAGCTTGCCCTCGAACGCCTCGTTCGCGGCCTCGGAACCGGGGGCCAGCACGATGCCCTTCGGGCCCTTCGCGACACCGACCACCAGGGCGTCCGCACGCAGCGAGGCGGCGGAGGAGGTGCTCACAGACAATGCAGTCACGTAATGCGTCCTGTTCTTTCGGGGTCCGGCCGGCCACGGCGAGGCTGCCGCACCGGCGCAGCCCGCGGTCGCAGGCCGTCCGCCCGGCGGGCCCCCGGGGTCCGGGCCCCCTGGCGCGCGCGTCCGCCGGGCGGCCGCGCACGCCAGAGGCCCCGGCTCCTCGGTTCGTGCCGGGCGGGCAGGACCTGCGACGGTGCAGGGCTGCGGTGCTTCACGCATGGTAGTCCGCATGCTGGGATCACGCGCCGCCCGGTGTCAGCCGAGCAACGCCAGGGCGAACAGCGAAGCGGTCGCGGCGGTTTCGGCCGTCGCGCCGAGCACGTCCCCGGTGATCCCGCCGAACCTGCGCACGCACCGGCCGAGCAGCAGCCGGGCGCAGCCCGTGCCGAGCGCAACGGCCAGCGGGAGACGCAGTGCTGACCATCCGTCGGAGAGTCCGGCCGCGGCCAGGGCGAGCGCCGCGACGGCCGTCGCGGCGGCGGCGCCGACGGGCGTCACGGTGCCCGCCACCATCGCCCCCAGGCCGCCGGGCCGGGCGGCCGGCACCGAGCGCAGGCACCCCCAGGCGAGTGCGCACCGGGCGGCCGTCGCGGAGGCGAGCACCGCGAGTGCGCCGCGCAGCGGGGAGTGGCCGAACTGTCCGGCCAGCGCGGCCACCTGGGCGAGCAGGGCGAGGACCAGGGTCAGTACGCCGAACGGACCGATGTCGGACTGCTTCATGATGCGCAGGGCGTCCTCGGCGGGCTTCCCGCTGCCCAACCCGTCGGCGACGTCCGCCAGGCCGTCCAGGTGCAGTCCCCGGGTCAGCCCGGCGAGCACCGCCACCGCGGCCACCGCGCCGAGGAGACCGCCCGCGCGCCAGGCCACCAGGGCCCCGGCCGCGGCCGCCGCCGCCCCGAGCACCAGCCCGACCGCGGGAGCCGTCACCATCGCCCGGGCCGCCGCGGCCCGGTCCCACCGCTCCACCCGCACCCGCAGCACGGACAGCGTGCCGAACCCGAACCGCAGGCCGTCGGCCCAGGTCGCCCGATCGTCGCGGTCGGCCATGGGTGTCCTCCTCTCACAGCAAGAACGCCCCGGGCCGTGGCCGGCGGGGGCGTTCTTCGGGTCGTCGTGCGGTCACCCGGCGGGGCGGGCCCCGCCGTTGCTACAGCTTGCGCAGCAGGTCCGCCGCCGAGGGCAGCCTCGGCTGCTCCTTGGGGGCGCTCGGCGGCGCCGGGACGAACGGCTTCGGCGCCTCGTCGGCGAGCACGTCCCCCGCGGCCTGGAGCAGCGGCAGCGCCAGCAGCGCGCCGACGCCCTCGCCCATGGTGATTCCCTGGTCCTGCAGCGGCGTCAGGGTCAGCCGGTCGTACGCCTTCGCCTGGGCCGGCTCGCCGCTGGACTGCCCGGCCCGCCACCACTCCGGCGCCCGGAAGGCGATCCGCTGGGCGACCAGCGCGCAGGCCGCCGAGACCACGCCGTCCAGCACCACCGGCAGCCGTCGGACGGCCGCCTGGAGCAGGAAGCCGGTGATCGCGGCGAAGTCGGCCCCGCCGGTGGCGCCGAGCAGCGCCAGCTGGTCGCCGAGCACCGGCCGGGCCCGCCGCAGCGAGTCCCGGATGGCGGCGCACTTGACCATCCACACCCGGTCGTCGATCCCGGAGCCGCGTCCGGTGACCGCCGCCGCGTCCGTCCCGCACAGCGCACCGACCAGCACGCCGGCCACCGTGGTGGCCCCGACCCCGAGGTCGCCGAGCAGCACCAGGTCGGTGCCGGCGTCGGCCTCCTCGTCGGCGACGGCCATGCCGGCCCGGAACGCCCGGACGGTCTCCTGCGCGGTGAGCGCGTCCTCGACGTCGATCCGCCCGGAGCCGCGCCGGATCCGGTGGGCGACCACCTCGTCCGGGAAGTCGGCCGGGTCCGCGTCGACCGCGACGTCGACGACCCGCACCCCGGCGCCGTAGCGCGCGGCCAGCCGGGACACCGGCGCGCTGCCGTCGAGCACGGCCCGCACCCGGGCCGCGGTGCCGCCCCTGGCGGGCATCCGGGAGACCCCGAGCGCCGCCACGCCGTGGTCGGCGGCGAACAGCAGCACCTTGGGGGAGGAGACGGGCAGCACCGGCGAGCGGCCCTGTACGGAGGCCAGCCAGCTGCCCAGCTCCTCCAGCCGGCCGAGCCCGCCGCGCGGCCGGTCGGCCGCCTGCCAGCGCTCGTCGGCGGCCCGCCGGGCGCTCTCGTCGGGGCGCTCGACGAGCGAGGAGAACGTATCGAGATCCACGGTCGTGTCCATCGTCCGGAAGGCTACACGCCGAAGGTGTTCAGTTTGAGGCTGGCTTGACGTCCGGCTTGATGGTGAGCGCCTGGCCGGCCACCACCAGCAGGACCCGCTCCGAGGCGTCCGCCACCGCCATGTTGAGCCGGCCCAGGGTGTCGCGGAAGCGGCGGCCCGCGGCGGTGGCCGGGACGACGCCCATGCCGACCTCGTTGCTCACCGCGACGGCCGTCCGTCCGGTGGCCGCCCAGGCCCGCGCCAGGGCCTCGCAGCGGCGCTGCACGGCGGTCTCCCCGCCGTCCGCCCAGACCTCGTCGTCCCAGGCGCCGCACTCGTCCATCACGGCGGTCAGCCACAGGGCGAGGCAGTCGACCAGCACCGGTGCCGGGTCGGTGGGGTCGGCCAGCACGGCCTCCAGGTCGCAGGTCTCGGCGGTGCGCCAGCTCGCGGGCCGGCGCTCCCGGTGCAGTGCGACCCGCTGGGCCCACTCGGTGTCGCCGTCCCGGGTGCCGCCTGTGGCCACGTACAGGACGTCCGGGTGGCCGGCGAGCAGCTGCTCGGCGCGGGTGGACTTGCCGGAGCGGGCGCCGCCGAGCAGCAGGGTACGGGGCAGCGGGGGACCGGTGGGCTCGGAGGGGGTCGCCATGCCGCCCATCCTGCCGGATCAGGCATACGGAAGATCGGGCCGGGCAGGCTATGGTGCGCAGCAACACAGGCAGCGTGGTCAGTGGGAGGAGCCGGCATGGTCTGGACGTGGCGGTACGAGAAGGCGGACGGCAGCGCGGTGACGCCCGGGGGCAGCCAGGAGGAGTTCGCCGGCCAGGGGGACGCCGAGACCTGGATCGGGGAGACCTGGAAGCAGCTCGCGGAGGACGGTGTCGACACCGCGGTGCTGCTGGAGGACGACCGGGTCGTCTACGCGATGAGCCTGGGCGAGGAGTAGGCCCGAAGGCGTCGGCCGGCCGGGGCGGGGCTTCTGCTCCACCTCGTCCGGCCTA
The DNA here is from genome assembly GCF_053594915.1 of Kitasatospora sp. NPDC002543. NCBI lineage: Bacteria > Bacillati > Actinomycetota > Actinomycetes > Kitasatosporales > Streptomycetaceae > Kitasatospora > Kitasatospora sp. NPDC002543. Next base: position 26,452 of record NZ_JBSFWR010000032.1, read on the forward strand.
CTTCGCCCCGATCACGTGCAGGAGCGCGGCGACCTGCCGGTACGGGTCGGTGCGGCCGGCCCGGTCCTCGGCTTCCAGGAGCTGGGCCAGTTGCCGTCCGTCCACCGGCGGGGCCGCGTCGTCCGGCGCGTTGTCGGTGAAGACCCGCACGCCGTACCAGTGCCGCAGCGGCACCGACACCTCGGAGAGGGTGACGGTGAGGTCGGAGAGGCGGTCGGCCCGCGCGGGCAGGCCGAGCCGGTTGTAGTACCGGTCGCTCTCGAAGGCGTGCAGGGCGGCCCGCCAGTCCCCGGCGGCGGCCGGCCGCAGGGCGAGCGCGTCCCGGTTGCGGACCAGCAGCGAGAGCAGTCCGCCGGGCGCCAGCAGCCGGGCCAGCGAGGCGATCATCGGGTCCGGGTCGGGCAGGTACGTCAGCACGCCGTGGCAGACCACCACGTCGAAGCTGCGCGGGCCGAACCAGCGCCCGCACTGGTGGCCGTCGCCGCTGAGCAGCTGCATCCGGCCGCGGACCTCCGGCGGCTCCTCGCAGAGCGCCTCCTGGGCGACGCCGAGCGCGACCGGGTCCGAGTCGATCCCGGTGACGTAGTGGCCGGCCCGGGCCAGCCGCAGGGCCTGGGTGCCCTGCCCGCAGCCGATGTCGAGGACGCGCTGGGCGCTGCGGCCGGACAGCTGCTCGGCGAGCTGCCGGGAGACGAGCTCCTGGCGGACGAAGTTGCGCAGTCCGCCGAGCCGGGCCGGCCAGACACCGGTGCCGCCCGCGAAGGACCCGCTGCGCGAGGGCAGCCGGCGTTCCTGGGCGATGCGGTCGTGGCCGCCGTCGCCCTGCCCCGGAAACGCGCCCCCCTGTCCGGGTGGCGCTCCGGGAAGTGCGTAGAGGCCGGGCCCCTCCCAGGAAGGCGGGGCCCAGCCGGAGTCGACCGGTTCGGCGGTCAGGGCTTCTCCCCGCGCCGCACCTGCGGCTTGGGCAGGCGCAGCCGGCGCATCTGGAGGGTGCGCATGATGCCGTACGCGACGGCGCCGCGGGTGTTCTGCCCGGCGAAGCGCTCGGCCAGCTGCTTGCGCAGGCCGAGGCCGAGGCGGACGAAGTCCACGATCACGAACACGAAGAACAGCAGGAACAGCAGGGTGGAGAGCAGCTGGATCGTCGGCACCTTGACGATGCTGAGCACCAGGATGACGACGGCGGCCGGGAGGAAGAACTCGGCGAGCGACCAGCGGGAGTCCACGTAGTCACGGGCGAACTTGCGCACCGGGCCCTTGTCGCGGGCCGGCAGGTGGCGCTCGTCGCCGCTCATCAGGGCCTGGCGCTGCTTCTCGCGCTCGGCGCGCATCCGCTCGCGCCCCTGGCGGGCGGCCTCCTTGCGGTCCTTGGGCACGGTCACCCGGGTACGCCGGTTGGCCTCGGCCTCACTGCGCTTGGGGGTGGGGCGGCCCTTCTTGGCCTGCGGGTCGCGGGCCTGGGTCGTCTCGTCCTGCTTCTCCAGCACGGTGGCGGAGGCGGCGGCATCATCTGAACGGCGTCGGAACACACCACCAGCCTACGGGGTGCGACGCGGGTTCCACGGGTGCCCTCGGACCCAAACGCATATCGATACCGCCAGGTCGCCGTCCGACTCGCGTTTCCCCGGGCCTTCCCGTAGGGGATCAGTCGGATGGACGATGGGGGGTATGAGAGGCGGATCCACCCGGGGGAGGAGGAAACGCCATGGTCGGTGTAGCAGTCTTGTTGCAGGCAGGTGCACTGCGGCGACGGGCTCGCTGCACATACACTCGTCGTGTCTGGTAACGAGATAGAGACCGCAGGCCGGAGAAGGGGGCACCCGAGGCCCATGAGCGACGGAATCATGAAGCGTATGGGGCTGATCTTCCGCTCCAAGGCGAACAAGGCCTTGGACCGGGCGGAGGATCCGCGTGAAACGCTCGACTACTCCTACCAGAAGCAGCTCGAGCTGCTGCAGAAGGTACGGCGTGGTGTCGCGGACGTCGCGACCTCGCGCAAGCGCCTCGAACTCCAGCTGACCCAGCTCCAGCAGCAGTCGGCGAAGTACGAGGACCAGGGCCGCAAGGCGCTGTCGCTCGGTCGTGAGGACCTCGCCCGCGAGGCGTTGACCCGCAAGGCCAACATGCAGTCGCAGATCAACGACCTGGAGACGCAGTACCAGCAGCTCCAGGCCGAGGAGGAGAAGCTCACGCTCGCCTCCCAGCGACTTCAGGCCAAGGTGGACGCCTTCCGCACCAAGAAGGAGACCATCAAGGCGACGTACACGGCCGCCCAGGCGCAGACCCGCATCGCCGAGTCCTTCTCCGGGATCTCGGAGGAGATGGGCGACGTCGGCCTGGCGATCCAGCGCGCCGAGGACAAGACGGCCCAGATGCAGGCCCGGGCCGGTGCCATCGACGAGCTGCTCGCCTCCGGCGCGCTCGACGACGCGAGCGGTCTCGGCCGCAAGGACGACATCGAGGCCGAGCTGGAGCGTGTGGCCGGCGGTTCCGACGTCGAGCTGGAGCTGGCCCGGATGAAGGCCGAGCTTTCCGGTCCCTCCTCGGCCGGCCCCGCCGCGATCGAGCAGGGCAGGCAGGACGTCCAGCCGCAGCCGCAGCAGGACACTCCGCGCATCAACTACAACAAGTGATCTGAGCTCGACCCCACGAACCAGGGAGACGCACGGCATGATCATGAGGGTCATGGGTGAAGGGCAGTACGAGGTGGGCGAGGACCACCTGAACCTGCTCAACGAGCTCGACGCCGAGCTCGTCACCGCAGTGGAGTCGGGGGACGAGACGCTCTTCCGCCAGGCCTACGGCAAGCTCATCGACGCGGTGAAGCAGTACGGCACCCCGCTGCCGCTGGATTCGCTGGAGCCGTCCGAGCTGATCCTGCCGAGCGCCGACGCGACGATCGACGAGGTCCGCGAGTTGCTGATGGCCGATGGCGAGGGCGTGATCCCGGGCTTCCCCGAGTAGCACCTGCGGCTGCTGCCAGACGAAAGGGCGGGCCCCCTCCGGTGGGAGGGGGCCCGCCCTTCGACTGTCGTCGGCCGGGCCGCGGCGGGGCTACGGCAGGGCCAGCATCCGGTCCAGCGCCGCCTTGGCGTGCTTCTCGGTCTCCGGGTCGACGGTGATCACGTTCGGCACCCGGCCCTCGACCAGCGACTCCAGCGCCCAGACCAGGTGCGGCAGGTCGATCCGGTTCATGGTCGAGCAGAAGCAGACCGTCCGGTCGAGGAAGACGATCTCCTTGTCCGGGTGCGCCTTGGCCAGTCGGCGGACCAGGTTCAGTTCGGTGCCGATGGCCCACTTGGAGCCGGGCTCGGCGGCGTCCAGCGCCTTGATGATGTACTCGGTCGAGCCCACCATGTCGGCGGCCGCGACGACCTCGTGCTTGCACTCGGGGTGCACCAGGACGGTCACGCCGGGGACCCGCTCGCGGACGTCGTTCACCGAGTCCAGGCTGAACCGGCCGTGCACCGAGCAGTGGCCGCGCCAGAGGATCATCTTCGCGTCCCGCAGCTGCTCGGCGGTCAGGCCGCCGTTCGGCTTGTGCGGGTTGTAGACGACGCAGTCGTCCAGGGAGAGGCCCATGTCCCGCACCGCGGTGTTGCGGCCCAGGTGCTGGTCGGGCAGGAAGAGCACCTTCTCTCCCTGCTCGAAGGCCCACTCCAGGGCGCGCTTGGCGTTGGAGGAGGTGCAGATGAGGCCGCCGTGCCGACCGGTGAAGGCCTTGATGTCGGCGGAGGAGTTCATGTACGAGACCGGGACGGTCACGTCGGCTATGCCGGCGTCGGTGAGCGCGTCCCAGCACTCGGCGACCTGCTCGGCGGTGGCCATGTCGGCCATCGAGCAGCCGGCCGCGAGGTCCGGCAGGACGACCTGCTGACGCTCGCTGGTGAGGATGTCCGCGGACTCGGCCATGAAGTGCACGCCGCAGAAGACGATGTACTCGGCCTCGGGGCGGGCCGCCGCGTCGCGGGCGAGCTTGAAGGAGTCGCCGGTGACGTCGGCGAACTCGATCACCTCGTCGCGCTGGTAGTGGTGGCCGAGGATGAAGACGCGGTCGCCGAGCGCGGCCTTGGCGGCGCGGGCGCGCTCGACGAGGTTCGGGTCGGAGGCCGGGGGGAGGTCACCGGGGCACTCGACGCCGCGCTCGCTGTTCGGGTCGGCCTCGCGGCCGAGCAGCAGCAGAGCGAGCGGGGTCGGAGTGGGGTCGACGCCGTGGGTCTCGGTGATGGTGGTGGTCACGGGCGGGTGCCCTTCTGTGCGGCCGAGCTAGCGGTGGGGCCTTTTCGTCTAACTGACGCGATCTATTCTAGTCGCTTAGCGTCAGAGTGACGATGGCCATCCTGTCGATGTGACGAGAACCGCTCGTCGAATCGGATGCTTCCGGGCGTGGCCGAATCGATACTTCGAAGCCTTCGGGTATGGCTGAGCCCATGAAAGCAATCGCGATCAACCGCTACGGCGGCCCCGAGGTGGTCGAGTACACCGACCTGCCCGACCCCAAGGTCGGGCCCGACTCCGTGCTGGTCGAGGTCAGGGCGGCCGGGGTGAACCCGGTGGACTGGAAGGTCCGGGACGGCGCCCTGGACGGCATCCTCGACGCGCACTTCCCGCTGGTCATGGGCTGGGACGCGGCCGGCGTGGTCCGCGCGGTCGGCGGCGGGGTCACCGAGTTCGCCCCGGGCGACGAGGTGTACGGCTACGTCCGCAAGGACGCTGTCGAGCACGGCACCTACGCCGAGCTGGTGTCCGCCCCGGTCCGCACCCTGGCCCGCAAACCGGCCGCGCTGGACTGGGCGCAGTCCGGCGGCCTGCCGCTGGCCGGGCTCACCGCCCTGCAGGGCCTGCGGGCGCTGCGCCTCGCCGAGGGGGAGACCGTCCTGGTGCACGCCGCCGCGGGCGGGGTCGGCCACCTCGCGGTGCAGCTGGCCCGGGCCGCCGGCGCCCGGGTGATCGGTACCGCGGCCGAGCGCAACCACGACTTCCTGCGCGGCCTCGGCGCCGAGCCGGTGGTGTACGGCGACGGCCTGGCCGACCGGGTCCGCGCGCTCGCCCCCGACGGGGTGGACGCGGCCCTCGACCTGGTCGGCCACGGCGCCGTCCGGGTCTCGGCGGACCTGGTGGCGGATCCCGGCCGGATCGCCTCGGTCGCCGACTTCGGGGTCAAGGCGCTCGGCGGCCACTACGTCTGGGTCCGTCCGGACGCCGGCGACCTCGCCGAGCTGGCCGCGCTCGCCGACGACGGCCGGCTCGCCGTCACCGTGGCCTCCACCTTCCCGCTGGCCCAGGCCGCCTCCGCCCAGGCGCTCAGCGCCGAGGGCCGCACCCGGGGGAAGATCGTGCTGCTCGTCCCGTGACGGCCTCCCGTCCGTCATCCGTCGGCGGTGAACTCGTCCAGGTCATCCGCCAGAATGGTGACGAACCGTTTCGGCAGTGGCAGCCGCCGCCGGAGCGCCCCGCCGACCCCCGTACGACCCGTGGAGCCCCTCACCCATGACCAGCAGCCGAGCGCACGAGGTGGTCGGGGCCGACCTGGACGAGACCGACCGGCTCCTGCTCGCCCGGCTCGGCAGCGACGGCCGAGCCTCGTACTCCGAGATCGGCCTGCAGGTGAACCTCTCCGCCACCGCCGTGCGCCGGCGGATCGACCGGCTGCGGGCGCGCGGCGTGGTGCGGGGCTTCACCGTGGTGCTCGACCCTTCCGTGCTGGGCTGGCAGACCGAGGCCTTCGTCGAGGTCTACTGCCGCGAGCGCACCGCCCCCGAGGAGATCCTCGCCAGCCTGCGGCAGTTCCCCGAGGTGATCGCCGCCTGGACGGTCACCGGCGACCCGGACGCCCTGGTGCACCTGCGGGCCGCCGACATGCGCCACCTGGAGGCCGTCATCGAGCGCATCCGGCGCGAGCCCGGCGTGCAGCGCAGCCGCTCCTCGGTGGTGCTCTCCCAGCTCATCGGCTGAGGGCTCCGGGGCGGTACGCAGGAATCCTGCGCGGACCCTCCCCAAGACGCTCGAAACCTGCCTGACCAGCCGCGTTCCGACGCGCGGTGAGGCACCCGCGCTGCCTACGCTGATCACGTCCGGCCGTCGCGGTGAAGCGTCCCGCCGACCGGGCGCCCCCCGACACCCCACGCCGAGAGGGACCGCAGTGTCCGCAGCACCCGACCGCATGCACCGGCCCGACAACGACCTGGTCGACCTGGTCTTCGACTACATGCGGGAGCGGCTGCAGTACGACCCCGTCCCGCTCGACCACCCCGGCGACGGTGAGCACCTGCGCACCCAGCTGGCCGGCCTGCTGAACCAGGACGGCAACAACCCGGTCGACGTGCTCAAGCTGTACGACCACGAGCTGTCCCGGGCGGTCATCTCCGCCGACAGCCCGCGCTACCTGTCCTTCATCCCGTGCGCCCCCACCAAGGCCGCGCTGCTGTTCGACATGGTCGTCTCCTGCGCCTCCCTGCAGGGCATCTCCTGGCTGGAGGCGGCCGGCGCGATCGCCGCCGAGAACCAGGTGCTGCGCCTGATCGCCGACCGCGCGGGCCTCCCGCAGTCGGCCGGCGGCTGCTTCGTCTCCGGCGGCTCGGCCGGCAACCTCTCCGCCCTGGTCGTCGCCCGCGACACCGCCCGCCGCCGGCTCGCGGCCGAGGGCAAGCCGGAGGCCCGGCTGCGGATCGCCGTCGCCGACCAGGTGCACTCCTCGGTCAAGAACACCTTCAACATCATCGGCGTCGAGGCCTTCAAGGTCCCGACCGTGAACCGCCGCTTCACCGGCGAGGCGCTGCGCGCCGCGCTGGCCGCCGACCCGAACCCGGAGACGGTGATCGCCGTCGTCGGCACCGCCGGCACCACCAACGAGGGCATCGTCGACGACCTCAAGGGCCTGGGCGAGGTCGCCCGCGAGCGCGGCCTCTGGTTCCACGTGGACGGCGCCTACGGCGGCGCGGGCCTGTTCGCCCCCTCGGTGCGCGAGCGCTACGACGGCATCGAGCTCGCCGACTCCTTCGTGGTCGACCCGCACAAGTGGCTGTTCGCCCCCTTCGACTGCGCCGCGCTGATCTACCGCAACCCGCAGCTCGCCCGCGCCGTGCACACCCAGGACGCCTCCTACCTGGACGTCCTGCACACCGAGGGCGACGAGTGGAACCCCACCGACTACGCCTACCATCTGACCCGGCGCGCCCGCGGCCTGCCGCTCTGGTTCTCGCTGGCCGTGCACGGCGTCCAGGCCTACACCGACGCCATCGAGGCCGGTCTCACCCTGGCCCGGGAGACCGCGCAGCTGATCCGCGACAGCGAGCACCTGGAGCTGCTGTTCGACCCGCAGCTCTCGGCGGTCTGCTTCAAGCGCACCGGCTGGACGAACGACGACTACTACCGCTGGTCGCAGCAGCTGCTCGCGGACCAGATCGGCTTCGTCACCCCCACCGGCTGGGACGGCGAGACGGTCGCCCGCTTCGCCTTCCTGCACCCGGGCACCACCATGGAGATGGTCCGGGAGATCCTGGACACCATGGCCTGATCCCGCCTCCGTCACGGCCCCGTCGGCACTCCGGCGGGGCCGTACGCGTGCCCGCGCACCCACCCGCGTGCCCGGGCGCCTCACAGGAAGGCCCCGCTCGGCAGGTACGGCGCCGGCGGCCGCATCCCGCGCACCCCGACGAACCCGCCGGCCCGCGGCGTCAGCCCGACCTCCAGACCGACGTCCAGGGCCCACTCCTGCTCCGCGGTCAGGTGCTCCACCCGCGCCTCGACCCCCTCCGGCACCCGGGCCAGCGCCTCGCGCAGCAGCCGGGCGGCGATCCGCTTGCTGGTGGCCGCGAGCAGCCGCACCACGCCGCCGTCCCGGTAGCAGTAGCCGCTGCCGGCCAGCGAGTCGGCGATCAGCAGCTCCTCGAAGTGGCCCAGCATCAGCGCGTGGTCCGGCCCGTGCGCGGACCCGCGCAGCCGCCGGTCCACCGAGTCCAGCAGGTGCAGATGGCCGGCGTTGCCCGGGTGCACCGGGATGTCCCCGGGATCGAGCAGCCCGTCCCGGTCCACCCGCCCGGTCAGCCGCATCGCCGGGTGCAGGGTGAACCCGGCCAGCCGGTAGCGACGGGCAGCGGCCGGGGAGTCCGCGGCGCAGACCATCCCGCGCAGGCAGCCCCGGGAGTGCGTGGCCGCCTGTTCCAGCAGCAGCCGCCCGACCCCCTTGCCCTGCGCGGACGGCCGGACGGCGTACAGCGAGGGCGCCCACAGGCCCTCCCGCCGGATCGACAGCACCGCCCCGACCGGCTCGCCGTCGACCGTGGCCAGCCAGCAGCCCCCGGGGTCGGTGCGCGCCAGGTGCCTGGTCCGGGCCAGCCGCAGGGGCGACGGCCCCGGCGCGGCACCGGACGGGCCGGCACCGGCGAACGCGGCGTCGGCGAGTTCCCGGACGACCTCCGCGTCCGCGGCGGTGTCCCTGACCGGGCGAAGGATCATGAGGACCATCCTGTCGTCCCGCGGGCCGCCGCGGGGCCGGTTCACCCGGATCCAGCCCTCGGGCGGTGACCCTCCCTCCGGGGGTGTGCGAGCATGGGGAACGTAGGGGACGCGGGTGGCCCACCCGGCCCACGGAAATCCAGCCGCGAACAGACCACAGAAATCCATCGCCGTCCGGGAAATGAAACCGGACGGCCGTTGGTTGGCACTGGCGGCAGACCGTCGTCAAGACCGGGAGAAAGCAGATGACCGTCCAGGACGAGACCACCGTCGAGAGTGGCATCCTCCTCACCGAGGCCGCCGCGGCCAAGGTCAAGGCCCTGCTGGAGCAGGAGGGCCGCGAGGACCTCGCGCTGCGCGTCGCCGTCCAGCCCGGTGGCTGCTCCGGCCTGCGTTACCAGCTGTTCTTCGACGAGCGCTCGCTCGACGGCGACGTGATCAAGGACTTCAACGGTGTCAAGGTCGTCACCGACCGGATGAGCGCCCCGTACCTGGGCGGCGCCACCGTCGACTTCGTCGACACCATCGAGAAGCAGGGCTTCACCATCGACAACCCGAACGCCACCGGCTCCTGCGCCTGCGGCGACTCGTTCAGCTAGGCCCGCTGCGGAAAGGCGGCCCCGGGGTCACCCCGGGGCCGCCTTTCCGTTGTCGCCTCCGCCCGTGGCGCGCCTACTGCCCGGCGATGTCCGGGGCGACCGGGTCCGGCCCGATGTGCGGGTCGCCCTCCACCGGAACCTCCTGGCCGCTCGTCCGGTCGACGACGGTCCGTCCGGCCAGCGGCGAGCGCAGGTCGGTGGACACCGACTGCCGCTTGGCCAGCGCGTTGCACACCTGCCCCGGCTGGACGGTCGGCTTGCCCGGCACGAGCAGCACGTCCACCCGGCCCGGCTGCGATTCGTCCGCCTTCAGCGCGTACGTGGTGCAGACCCCGCCGAAGAAGTAGACGGTCAGCTTGGTGGTGCCGTCCACCCGGTAGCCGACCGGCGGGCGGACGGGCGCGCCGGAACCGTTCGGGTTCGGCTCGCCCGCCGCGATCCCGTTGCCCGGGGGAGTGGCCGGGGCCGGCTGCCCGGGCGCGGGCGAGGCCGGGGTGGGCGCCCAGCCGGTCGGCGGCTGGGCCGGCTGCCCGGCATCGGAGGGGCTCCCCGACGGAGCCGCCGGGGCCGGGCTCGCGGAGTCCGCCGGGGCCTGCGGGGAGGCGCTCGCCGAGGCCGAGGCGGCGGCCGCACCGCTCGCCGCCGCGTCCGAGGCGGGCTTGGCGCCCCCGTCGCAGCCGGCCACCGTCACCACCACCGCTAGGGCCAGACCCGCCAGGGCCGCCGTCCGCCGACCGCGCCGGGGCATCGTCTCCAGATCCATCTGCACATCCTCCCGAGGGCTCAGCGGGGCCGCCCGCTCGGCCGCTCCGCGCGGATGTGACGTGCTCCGGTCGGATCCGGTTCCGTACCGGTCGGATCCGGATCCACCACCGGCGGGATCCGGTCCGATCCCGTCCGGCGCGGGATCAGAAGCCGTACTCGGCCATTCCGGCGACCACCCGCCGCGCCCCGGAGGAGACCCGGACGCCGGTCGGCACGGGGGCGGCGGGCTGCGGACCGGCCGCGACCTGCGGCCAGAACCGGCGCAGCCGCCGGGAGGAGTCCACCAGGGCGTCGAGCGTCTCGGCGTCCTCGGCCCGCGGGGCGGGCGGGGCACAGGGGTCGGTCGTCATGGGGCACCGCTCCGATCCAGAGCCGCGGCCACACTGCCGCGGTCGGCGACGGGGCCCGCGCGACGGGCCCTCCACGGCCGACCCTAGGCAGGGCTCCGGCCGCCCACCAGTGCTACCGGGAGGTAGTACACAATCGAGGGCGAAGGGTGTCACCATGGCCGAGGGGCGGCGGCAACTTGCGGCACCCTTGCTGGGGGCTCCCCGGGGCCGGGTACCGTGGGTGGGTTCGTCCCCGCCTGCCCGCTGGCCCCGCAGCCATCCTGAGGAGACCTCCCGTGCGTATCGCCGTCGCCGGCTCGATCGCCACCGACCACCTGATGACGTTCCCCGGTCGGTTCGCCGACCAGCTCGTCGCCGAGCAGTTGCACACCGTGTCGCTGTCCTTCCTGGTCGACGCCCTGGACATCCGCCGCGGCGGCGTCGCGCCGAACATCGCCTTCGGCATGGGCGTGCTCGGCCTGAGCCCGATCCTGGTCGGCGCCGCCGGCGCGGACTTCGCGGAGTACCGCAGCTGGCTGGAGCGCAACGGCGTGGACTGCGACTCCGTCCACATCTCCGAGACCCGCCACACCGCGCGCTTCATGTGCACCACGGACGAGGACCACAACCAGATCGCGTCGTTCTACACCGGCGCCATGGCCGAGGCCCGCAACATCGAGCTGAAGCCGATCGCCGACCGCGTCGGCGGCCTGGACCTCGTCCTGATCGGCGCCGACGACCCGCAGGGCATGGTGCGCCACACCCAGGAGTGCCGCACCCGCGGCTACGCCTTCGCCGCCGACCCGTCCCAGCAGCTGGCCCGCCTGGAGGGCGAGGACATCCGCGAGATCGTCGACGGCGCCGCGTACCTCTTCACCAACGAGTACGAGGCCGCCCTGATCGAGACCAAGACCGGCTGGGGCTCCGAGGAGCTGCTCACCCGCGTCGGCACCCGGGTCACCACCCTGGGCAGCAAGGGCGTCCGGATCGAGCGCAAGGGCGAGGCCCCGATCCTGGTCGGCTGCGCCAAGGAGGAGTCGAAGGTCGACCCGACCGGCGTCGGCGACGCCTTCCGGGCCGGCTTCCTGGCCGGCCTGTCCTGGGACCTCGACCTGGAGCGCGCCGCCCAGCTCGGCTGCATGCTCGCCACCCTGGTGATCGAGACCGTCGGCACCCAGGAGTACGAGCTGCGCCCGGCCTCCTTCCTGAAGCGCTTCGAGGAGGCCTACGGCGCCGAGGCGGCCACCGAGATCAGCGCCCGCCTGGTCAAGTAGTCCGCCCCGTCCCGCGCCGCTCCGTTCAGGAGCGGCGCACCACGAGGTAGGCCGAGCCCCGGTCGCCGCCGTACTCGGCGGCCGGGGCCTCGCCCGCGTACTCCTGCCCGCGCATCCCGCACCAGGCCGGGATGTCCAACCGGGCCGCCTCGTCGTCCGCCAGCACGGCGACCGTGCCGCCGGGCGGCACCTCGCCGATCCGCTTCGCCAGCTCGATCACCGGCAGCGGGCAGCGCTTGCCCAGCGCGTCGATGACCAGCGAGGACTCCGTTGCGGGCGCCCCCGGCGCCGGCAGGTCCAGCCCGAGCGGCGCCCGGACCCCGGCCACCAGGTCCGGCAGCACCGCCAGGAAGCGCTCCACGTCGGCCTCGGCCGCCCCGTACGGGAGCGAGATCCGGACGTTCCCCTCGGTGAGCACCCCCATCGCCGCCAGCACATGGCTGGGCGTCAGCGTGGACGAGGTGCAGGAGGAGCCGGAGGACACCGCGAAGCCCGCCCGGTCCAGCTCGGTCAGCAGCACCTCCCCGTCCACGTACAGGCAGGAGAAGGTGACGATGTGCGGCAGCCGGCGCACCGGGTCGCCGACCACCTCGACCTCGGGCACCAGCCGCGGCACCCGGGTGCGGATCCGCTCCACCAGCGCGTGCAGCCGGGCGTTCTCCTGATCGGCCTCGGCCCGTACGGCGCGCAGCGAGGCGGCCGCGGCCACGATCGCCGGGACGTTGACGTAGCCGGGCACCCGGCCGCCCTCGCGCTCGTCGGCCGGCAGCGGGGAGGCGTACCGGACGCCCTTGCGCACCGCCAGCACCCCGACCCCGGCCGGGCCGCCCCACTTGTGGGCGCTCGCGGTCAGCAGCGACCAGCCCGCGGGGACGTCCACCCGCCCGGCGCTCTGCGCCGCGTCCACCAGCAGCGGGACGCCGGCCCCGGCGCACAGCGCGGCGACCTCGCCGACCGGCTGCACCGTCCCGACCTCGTGGTTGGCGCTCTGCAGCGCGGCCAGCGCGGTGTCCGGCCGCAGCAGCGCGGCGAACGCCTCCGGCTCGACCCGGCCGCCCCGGTCCACCGGGGCCACCGACACCTCGCCCCCGCCGGCCGCGTGCCGCTCGGCGACGTGCAGCACGCTGGAGTGCTCCACCGCGGAGTGGGTGAAGTGCCCGCCGCGCCGCCGGTTCCCGGCCAGGGCGCCCAGCAGGCCGAGCTGGACGGCCTGGGTGCCGCTCGCGGTGAAGGAGATCTCGTCCGCCCGCGCGCCCAGCACCGCGGCCACCGTCTCGCGGGCGGCGTCCAGCAGCATCCGGGCCTGCCGGCCGGAGCGGTACAGCCGGGCCGGATCGGCCCAGCCCTCGTCCAGGGCGGCGGTCAGCGCCTGCCGGGCGACGGGGTGCAGGGGGGCCGTCGAGGCCGCGTCGAAGTACACGGTCACATTTAACGACACACCCGGGCCGGGAACCGGTAGAGTCGGGCGGCTCACCCGCCGTCAGTCGATCACCCCGAATGTCCGCTTCGTCCGCGCCCGACGGGCCGTCACGGATGTCGCCCGAGGTCATCCCCCGATCGGGCGTACGGACCTCGAATGCCTGCGATGACCTGCGACGCAGCCCCTACCGGGCCTGATCGGGCTACCGGGCGGCGCGTTACCGGGGGCTGCCCGTCAGGAGCGCATAAGGCTGGAGTAGGGTTTGGCCCGCATAAGCATTCAAACCGTGCCCGTGGACGGGTCGCCGGGGAGGCTCACACTCCTCCCCGGGGCGACGCGAAGGCGGGCGAGACTTCGGGAAGGCGCTACGTGAGTCCCAACGGCTCCGACCGCTCGCCGCGGCGCACGATGCGGCGGAAGCTGCCTCAGGCGCTGGCACTGGGCCTCGTCATCGCGACCGCCACCGGCTGCTCGGCCAACGACCTCCCCAGGCTTGGCCTCCCGAGCCCCGTCACCAAGGAAGGGCCCATGGTCCTTCAGATGTGGCAGGGCTCCTGGATCGCGGCGCTGGTGGTCGGCGTACTGATGTGGGGTCTGATCATCTGGAGCGTGATCTTCCACCGGCGCAAGCGCACCGGCGTGGAGATCCCCCCGCAGACCCGGTACAACGTGCCCATCGAGGCGCTCTACACCGCGGTCCCCATCATCATCGTCTCGGTCCTCTTCTACTTCGTCGCCCGCGACGAGTCGAAGCTGACGGCCACCTCCGAGAAGCCGCAGCACTACGTTAACGTGGTCGGCTTCCAGTGGAGCTGGGCGTTCAACTACGAGAACACCGAGACCCCTGACCCGGCCAACAAGGACGCCGCGTACGACGTCGGCACGCCCAAGGAGGTTCCGACCCTCTGGCTGCCGGTCAACGAGACGGTGCAGTTCCGTCTCACCTCGCGTGACGTCATCCACGACTTCTGGCCCGTCAACTTCATGATGAAGATGGACGTCGTCCCGGGCGTGGTGAACAAGTTCGAGGTCACCCCGACCGTCAAGGGCGAGTACATGGGCAAGTGCGCCGAGCTCTGCGGCGTCGACCACTCGCGCATGCTGTTCAACGTCAAGGTCGTCGACCGCGCCGACTACGACAAGCACCTGGCCGACCTTCGCGCCAAGGGCCAGAACGGCTGGGTGCCCTCCGGCCTCATCGGCATGGGAAGTGAAGAGAAGTGACCATCCTCAACGAGCCCGCCGCGGCCGGCGGGGGCGCCGGTGCCGTCACGGTCGGGGCGCAGCGGACCCGGAAGCCGGGTTCGACCATCATCAAGTGGCTGACCACCACTGACCACAAGACGATCGGCACGCTGTACCTGGGCACGTCGTTCGCCTTCTTCCTGATCGGTGGCATCCTCGCCCTGGTCATGCGCGCCGAGCTGGCTCGTCCCGGGACCCAGATCCTGTCGAACGAGCAGTTCAACCAGGCGTTCACGATGCACGGCACGATCATGCTGCTGATGTTCGCGACGCCGCTCTTCGCCGGCTTCGCGAACTGGATCATGCCGCTCCAGATCGGTGCTCCGGACGTGGCGTTCCCGCGTCTGAACATGTTCGCGTACTGGCTGTACCTCTTCGGTTCGACCATCGCGGTGGCGGGCTTCGTCACCCCGAACGGCGCCGCCGACTTCGGCTGGTTCGCCTACTCCCCGCTGTCGGACGCCGTGCACTCGCCCGGCATCGGCGGCGACATGTGGATCATGGGTCTGGCCTTCTCCGGCTTCGGCACGATCCTCGGTGCGGTCAACTTCATCACCACGATCATCTGCATGCGCGCCCCGGGCATGACGATGTTCCGGATGTCGATCTTCGTCTGGAACGTCCTGCTGACCTCGGTGCTGGTCCTGCTGGCGTTCCCGGTGCTGGCCGCCGCGCTGTTCGCCCTGGAGGCGGACCGCAAGTTCGGTGCCCACGTCTTCGACCCGGCCAACGGCGGGGCGATGCTCTGGCAGCACCTGTTCTGGTTCTTCGGCCACCCCGAGGTGTACATCATCGCGCTGCCGTTCTTCGGCATCGTGTCGGAGATCATCCCGGTCTTCAGCCGCAAGCCGATGTTCGGCTACTCCGGCCTGATCGCGGCCACCATCGCGATCGCCGGTCTGTCCGTGACGGTGTGGGCCCACCACATGTACGTCACCGGACAGGTACTGCTGCCGTTCTTCTCGTTCATGACCTTCCTGATCGCGGTCCCGACCGGTGTGAAGTTCTTCAACTGGGTCGGCACCATGTGGAAGGGCTCGCTGAGCTTCGAGACCCCGATGCTCTGGACGGTCGGCTTCCTGGTCACCTTCCTCTTCGGTGGTCTGACCGGTGTTCTGCTGGCCTCCCCGCCGATCGACTTCCACGTCTCGGACTCGTACTTCGTCGTCGCCCACTTCCACTACGTGGTCTTCGGCACCGTCGTCTTCGCGATGTTCGCCGGCTTCCACTTCTGGTGGCCGAAGATGACCGGCAAGATGCTGGACGAGCGCCTCGGCAAGATCACCTTCTGGACGCTGTTCTTCGGCTTCCACACCACCTTCCTGGTGCAGCACTGGCTCGGCGCGGAGGGCATGCCCCGCCGCTACGCCGACTACCTGGCCGCGGACGGCTTCACCACCCTGAACACCGTCTCGACCATCGGCTCCTTCGTGCTCGGCCTGTCGATCCTGCCGTTCCTCTACAACGTCTGGAAGACCGCCAAGTACGGCGAGAAGGTCACCGTGGACGACCCGTGGGGCTTCGGCCGCTCGCTGGAGTGGGCGACCTCCTGCCCGCCGCCGCGGCACAACTTCCTCACCCTCCCGCGGATCCGCTCCGAATCCCCGGCCTTCGACCTCCACCACCCGGAGATCGCCGCGCTGGACTACCTGGAGAACCACGGTGAGCCGGCCAAGCACCTCGCCGGTGTGACCCCGGCGAAGTACGACGCCCCGAAGCTGGGCAAGGGCAACAAGGAGGGCGACGCCTGATGAAGGAACAGGGAAAGATCTTCCTGGGCCTGTCGGTCTTCGTGCTGGCCATGGCCGTGACCTACGGCCTGTGGACCAACCACTCGGAGCATGGCGTCGAGGCCGCCGGTACCACCGCGCTGTTCCTGGCCTTCGGCCTCTGCGCGTTCATCGGGTACTACCTCGCCTTCACCGCCCGCCGGGTGGACAGCGGCGCGGGTGACAACCCCGAGGCCGAGGTCGTGGACGACTCCGGCGAGCTGGGCTTCTTCGCCCCGCACAGCTGGCAGCCGCTCTCGCTGGCGCTCGGTGGCGCCCTCGCCTTCCTGGGCGTGATCTTCGGCTGGTGGCTGATGTTCTGGGCCGCTCCGATCATCATGATCGGCATCTTCGGATGGGTCTTCGAGTTCTACCGGGGCGAGAACCAGAACCAGTAGGGTTCCCGCTTTCCGGCACCAGGGCCGGTCCTCCCGCAGGGGAGGGCCGGCCCTGCTGCGTTCCCCGCGCGCGCCCCGCTGCGTCCCCTGGCCGACGGCTGTCACTCCGGCGGGTGAAGCGGAAGTCCCTCGGATGTCGCTTCACCGGGGGCGTTCCTACGATCTGATCAATCGTGCGAAATCTTCGGAGGCGGCCATGGCCGACAGACGCGGAATCGCAGCTCTCGGCGGCATCTCGCTGGCCCTCGCGGCGCTGGCCCCGCTGACCGCCTGCACGGCCCGGGAGGACGGCCCCGTCGGACCGCACCGGATCGACGCGGCCCAGCTGGTCCGCCTCTCGGCGGAGGGCAAGGCCGACCCCTCTCAGCCGGTCACCGTGACCGCCGTCCAGGACAGCCGGCTCACCGACGTCACCGTGGTCGACCCGGACGGCCGGACGGTCGCCGGGAAGCTCGCCGAGGACCAGCGCAGCTGGCAGACCACCGGTCGGCTGAAGGCCGGCACCGCGTACACCGTGCGGATCTCCGCCGACGACGGCAAGGGCGGCCGCGGCGACACCACGGCGAGCTTCAGCACCGTCGACGCCCAGCGCCTGCTCACCGCCAAGCTCGGCCCGGACTCCTCCGGCAGCGGCGTCTACGGGGTGGGCCAGCCGCTCACCGTGGAGCTCTCCGAGGCGGTGAAGGACCCCCAGGCCCGCCAGGAGGTCGAGCGGGTCCTGACCGTCGGCTCCCAGCCCGCCGTCACCGGCGCCTGGTACTGGGTGGACGACAAGAACCTGCACTTCCGCCCGGAGGACTACTGGCCGGCCGGGACGACCGTCACGCTGGCCTTCGACGGCACCGGCAGCCGGATCTCCGACGGCCTGTACGGCGGGGACCGCAGCTCGCTGAAGCTGCGGATCGGCGAGCGGGTGGAGTCGGTGATCGACGCGGCCTCCCACGAGCTCACCCTGAAGCGCGACGGCGAGGTGCTGCGGAGCATCCCGGTCACCACCGGCAAGCCCGGCTTCGACACCCGCAACGGCGTCAAGGTGGTGCTGGGCCAGGAGCGGTCGGTCCGGATGAACGGCGAGACCATCGGGATAGCCGCGGGCAGCACGGAGGCGTACGACCTCGACGTGAAGTGGGCCACCCGGGTGACCTGGAGCGGCGAGTACGTCCACGCGGCGCCCTGGTCGGTCGGCGCGCAGGGCATCGAGAACGTCAGCCACGGCTGTACGGGCATGAGCACCGACAACGCCGAGTGGTTCTACGAGCACACCCGGGTGGGCGACCTGGTGACGGTGGTGAACAGCCGCGGCGGCGCGATGGAGTCCTTCGGCAACGGCTTCGGGGACTGGAACATCGACTGGACGGAGTGGGTCAAGCACAGCGCCTCCGGACAGCCCGTCAGCACCACCGCACCGGCCTCCCAGGCCGCGGCCGCGGGGATGATCCGCCCGGAGCTCTAGGAGCCCGCAGGAGGCCCTCTAGCCCTGCTGCGGGTAGGCCAGCCGCAGCGCGGTGTCCACGGCGGCCAGGGCGTCCGCGGGGGAGACGCCCAGGCGGCGGGCGCGGGCGGCGTACTCGGCGGCGGCCTCGGCGGCCAGCCGGTGGGCGGTGTCCCCGGTGGCGGCGATCAGTGTGCCGCGCCGGCCGTGGGTCTCCACCACGCCGTCCGCCTCCAGCTCGCGGTAGGCCCGGGCGACGGTGCCGGCGGCGAGTCCCAGTTCCTCGGCCAGGGCCCGGACGGTGGGCAGCCGCAGCCCGGTCGGCAGCTCGCCGGAGCGGGCCCGCTCGGCGATCTGGGCGCGGATCTGCTCGTACGGGGCGGTGGCCGAGGCGGGGTCGACGGACAGCTGCACGGGTGCTCCTGGTGGCGCGGGCGGGTACGGAAAGGCCCGAGGGCCGCTGACCAGATGAACTCTGGTCAGCGGCCCTCGGGGTGACGCGCTGGTGCGTACGGGATCAGTGGTGGCCGTGGCCGCTGGTGATCTCGTGGTGCTCCTCGGCGGTCGGCTTGGGGATCTGGCTGCCCTCGCCGTAGAAGCCGCGGGAGAGCTTGGCCCGGGTGCGGGTGACGACGCCGGCCTTGCGGGCCACGCCGTTCTCGTCCGTCTGGGCCGGCAGCTCGACCGGCTGGTTCTGCTCGTGCGCGGTGAGCTTGTACAGGTCCTTCTGCGGGAGCTGGGCGTGCACCTCGATGAACTCGCCGTGCGGCAGGCGCTTGATGACACCCGTCTCGCGGCCGTGCAGCACCTTCTCCTTGTCACGGCGCTGGAGGCCGAGGCACCAGCGCTTGGTGATGATGAAGACGACGACCGGGACGACGAAGAAGCCGACGCGGACGAAGTAGGTGACCGAGTTGATCGACAGGTGCAGGTGGGTGGCGAACAGGTCGTTGCCACCGGCCATCAGCAGGATCAGGTAGAGGCTGATCCAGGCGGCACCCAGGGCGGTGCGGACCGGAGCGTTGCGCGGGCGGTCCAGGATGTGGTGCTCGCGCTTGTCGCCGGTGATCCAGCCCTCGATGAACGGGTAGGCCGCGATCGAGACCAGGACCAGCGGGAAGATCGCCAGCGGGACCATGACACCCAGGTTGAGGGTGTGGCCGCCCCAGACGCTGATCTCCCAGCCCGGCATGACACGGATCAGACCCTCGGAGAAGCCCATGTACCAGTCGGGCTGGGCGTCCGTGGAGACCTGGTCCGGACGGTACGGGCCGTACGCCCAGATCGGGTTGATCGTGGCGATCGCCGAGATGACGGCGATGAGGCCGAACACCAGGAAGAAGAAGCCACCGGCCTTGGCCATGTAGACCGGCATCAGCGGCATGCCGACGACGTTCTTCTCGGTCTTGCCCGGGCCCGCCCACTGGGTGTGCTTGTGGTAGAAGACCAGGATCAGGTGCGCCACCAGCAGGCCGAGCATGATGCCCGGGATCAGCAGCACGTGGATGGTGAAGAACCGCGGCACGATGTCGTGGCCGGGGAACTCGCCCCCGAACAGGAACATCTGGACGTAGGTGCCGATCAGCGGGACGGCGAGGATCGCGCCTTCCATGAAGCGGATACCGGTGCCCGACAGCAGGTCGTCCGGCAGGGAGTAGCCGAAGAAGCCGTCGAACATGCCCAGGACCAGCAGCAGGAAGCCGAAGACCCAGTTGATCTCACGCGGCTTGCGGAACGCGCCGGTGAAGAACACGCGCATCATGTGCACGAGCATCGCGGCCACGAAGACCAGGGCGGCCCAGTGGTGGATCTGGCGGATCAGCAGACCGCCGCGGACCTCGAAGCTGATGTCCACGGTGGAGGCGTAGGCCTCCGACATCGGGATGCCCTTGAGCGGCACGTAGGAGCCGTCGTAGACGACCTCGGCCATCGAGGGCTTGAAGAACAGCGTCAGGTAGACACCGGTCAGGATGATGATGACGAAGGTGTAGAGGCAGATCTCGCCCAGCATGAAGGACCAGTGGTCCGGGAAGATCTTCCGCAGGTTGGCCTTGGCGAGGGAGTAGATCCCCAGCCGGCCGTCCGTCCAGTCAGCCGCGGCTTCCCACTTGTTGGCGGGCTTCTCACGCGTGCTGGAGGGCTTGGCGGCACCGGTCGTGGTGCTGCTCGCGCTACTCATCGAGCACGCTCCCAGTAGCTCGGGCCGACGGGCTCCGCGAAGTCGCCGGTGGCGACCAGGTTGCCCTTCTCGTCAGTGATGATCTTCAGCTGCGGCAGCGGGTGGCCGGCCGGGCCGAAGATGACGCGAGCGCCGTCCGCCAGGTCGAAGGTCGACTGGTGGCAGGGGCAGAGCGCGTGGTGGGTCTGCTGCTCGTAGAGGCTGATCGGGCAGCCGACGTGGGTGCAGATCTTGGAGTACGCGAGGATGCCCTCGAAACCGAGGTCCTTGGACTTGTCGTCCTTGATGTCCTCGGGCGCGATGCGGACCAGCATCAGGGCGTCCTTGGCGATCCGCTGCTGGAAGTCCTCGCTGTGCGTGGACAGACCCTCCGGCATGGCGAAGGTGAGCGAGCCGACCGCGATGTCCTCGGGCTTCATCGGCTGCATGGTGTTCATGTTGATGAGCGCCAGCGGCTTGGTCTCGGTCGCCTCCTTCCAACCGGTCTCCTTGAGCTTCGTCTCGGGAAGCGGGCCGAGGTCACGGAGCAGGACCACGCCGGAGAGCGGGACCAGCGCCATGGAGCCGATCAGGGTGTTGCGGATCATCTTGCGGCGGCCGAAGCCGGACTCGGCGGCACCGGTCTTGAACTGCTCGATGACGTCCGCGCGGACCTCGTCGGAAGCCTCGATCGGGTGACGCTCGGCCGGCAGCTCGACGTCCGACATCAGGGTGCGGGCCCAGTGGACCGCGCCCGCGCCGATCATGAACAGCGCGACGCCCAGGGTCAGGCCGAGCG
Source organism: Kitasatospora sp. NPDC002543 (assembly GCF_053594915.1). Lineage (NCBI taxonomy): Bacteria > Bacillati > Actinomycetota > Actinomycetes > Kitasatosporales > Streptomycetaceae > Kitasatospora > Kitasatospora sp. NPDC002543. The sequence goes on from NZ_JBSFWR010000032.1 coordinate 47,097, forward strand.
CGAAGTTCAGCGCGCTGACGTGACCCAGCGGGAAGATGTAGACGATCTTGTCCGGGTCGATGGCCACGTACGAGGCGATGAAGCCGATGGTGGCGAGCATCGAGATCACGAACATCAGCGAGACCTGGCGCTCGGCGCGCTGGGCGGCCCGCTCGTCGATGTCGGTGCGACGGGGCTCGTGGGCCGGCAGGCCCGGGTCGGCGAACGGGCTGCCGTGGTCGGCCACCTCGCCGGCGGAGCCGTGCGGCTCCGGGAGCTTCTCTTCTGACATGTCGTGGCTCATGACTTCTTGGCCTTGGTGGTGTGGGCGGCGACCCAGATCGCGACCGCGATGAGCGTGCCGAGGCCGAAGATCCAGCCGAACAGACCCTCGGTCACCGGACCGAGGCTGCCCAGGGTGAGACCGCCGGGGTTGGGCTCATCGTTGGTGGTGTGGCGGACGAAGGCCACGATCTGCTTCTTCTGCTCCTCGGGCATGGTGGTGTCCGGGAACGACGGCATGTTCTGCGGGCCGGTCTGCATGGCCTCGTAGATGTGCTTGGCGTCCACACCCTCCAGCGACGGGGCGTACTTGCCCTTGGTCAGGGCACCGCCCTGGCCGGCGAAGTTGTGGCACTGGGCGCAGTTGGTGCGGAACAGCTCGCCACCCTTGGAGATGTCCTCGGGGTTGGTCGAGGTGAACTGCTCCTCCGTCGGGGTCACCGGGCCGGGACCGAGGGAGGCGACGTAGGCGGCGAGCTGGTCGATCTCGGCCTGCGAGTAGATGTTCTTCTTGCGCGGGACCTGGGCGCCGGGCTGCTGGGCCGGCATGCGGCCGGTGCCGACCTGGAAGTCGACAGCGGCGGAGCCGACGCCGACCAGGCTCGGACCGTCACTGCTGCCCTGGCCGTTCAGGCCGTGGCAGGAGGAGCAGCCCACGGCGAAGAGCTTCTTGCCCTCATCGATCGCGAGCGACTGCGCGGCGACGTCGGCCTGCGCCTTGTCGGCGGGCGCGAACGCGGCGTACAGCCCCCCGGTTGCCGCCAGGGCGAGAAGTAGGACGACCAGCGCCGCCAATGGGTGGCGCCGTCGTGCGGAGAGCTTTTTCACGGAATAACCCCGGTGTCAGGATCTGGTCGACTGGTGGGTGCACCCGGCGGCCGGTCTGGCCGGCACGAGGCTGCCTGTCTAGGGCTGCGCGCGCGGTCGGTCGGTGGGAGCGTCGGCACCGGCAGAAGCGGCCCGTCGCCGGTGAGGGCGGGGGCCGCAGCCGGTGGCCAGCGACCTGATCAGCTGGTTACTTGATCAGGTAGATGGTCGCGAACAGGCCGATCCACACGACGTCGACGAAGTGCCAGTAGTACGACACGACGATCGCGGCGGTGGCCTGCTCGTGCGTGAAGCGCTTGGCTGCGTACGTCCGTCCCAGGACCAGCAGGAAGGCGATCAGACCACCCGTCACGTGCAGCCCGTGGAAGCCGGTGGTCAGGTAGAACACCGTGCCGTACGGGTCGGAGGACAGCGAGAGGCCGTCCTTCTTGACCAGCTCGGTGTACTCGAAGACCTGGCCGCCGATGAAGACCGCGCCCATGGCGAACGTGAGGATGAACCACGCCCGGAGCTTCTTCACGTCACCGCGCTCGGCAGCGAACACGCCGAGCTGGCAGGTGAGCGAGGAGAGCACCAGGATCGTGGTGTTGACCGAGGAGAAGGGCACGTTGAGGGCGTGGGCCTTCTCGGTCCAGAACTCCGGCCCCTTGACGGAGCGGAGCGTGAAGTACATCGCGAAGAGGGCCGCGAAGAACATCAACTCGGAACTGAGCCAGACGATCGTTCCGACGCTGACCATGTTCGGCCGGTTGACCGATCCGTGCGCGTGCCCGGTTTCTACTGCTGTTGCTGTCGCCACGACGGACATTATGTCGGTCCCTTATTCCGTCTTCACGTCGGGGGGTGTCCCTCGGAGTGTCCGGTGCGTGCGGTATGCCCGCTTGGCGGGCGGCAGGGGGGCCGGACGGGGGCTGAGCAGCGGCGCGTCCCTTTTCTGATGGTTCCTCGGAGGGGCCTGTGACCCCGTTGCCCGGCGCGTCGTTGCACGGTCGGAGTAGCCGGGAGGGGTACGGGGGAGGGTGCCGGGTCGGCCGTACGGGTGGACTGGGCCGGGTCGGGTGACGGGCCGTCCTCCGGGCGGGTGAGCCCGGGGCGCGGCGGCTTGAGGAGGAACGTGCGCGAGGGGGACTCGGCGGACGGTGATCGGGAGTAGCATCCGGATCAGGCGAACGTGGTCCGGATCACACTTGAGGGAGCAGGGTCCATGGCGTACACGACCGATGAGACGCTCACCGTCCTCGTCTACAGCGACGACCGCAACACCCGCGAGCAGGTGCTGACGGCGCTCGGCCGCCGGCCCGCCGAGGATCTTCCGGAACTGTCCTACCTGGAGTGCGCGACCACCCCCGCGGTGCTCAAGGCGCTGGAGAAGGGAGGGGTGGACCTCTGCGTGCTGGACGGCGAGGCCGTTCCGGCCGGCGGGCTGGGCCTCGGGCGGCAGCTCAAGGACGAGATCTACGGCTGCCCGCCGGTGCTGGTGCTGATCGGCCGGCCGCAGGACTCCTGGCTGGCCGCCTGGAGCCGGGCGGACGCCGCCATCTCCCACCCGGTGGAGCCGGTGGCGCTCGCCGGGGCGGTGGCCACCCTGCTGCGGGCCAGGCTGGCGAAGCGGACTCCCGCCGTCCGCTGAAATCCGTGGCAGGAGTAGGAAAGAGAGGGTAGAAGCGAGCGCTTCGCTCGATAGGCTGGCTCCATCCGTACGGACGTCCCCCGCGATGGGGAACCGACAACAGCTGGAGTCAGCGATGGTGAACGTGAACCCTGCGAACGGCGGTAGCGACCCCGCGCAGGTGGTCCGCACCTGGCCGGACCTCCTGGCGGCGCTGTTGCAGGGGGAGGACCTCGACCGTTCGTCCACCGCGTGGGCGATGGACCGGATCATGAGCGGCGAGGCGTCCCCCGTACAGGTGGCCGGCTTCATGATCGCGCTGCGGGCCAAGGGCGAGTCGGTCGAGGAGATCTCCGGCCTGGTCGACGCGATGTACGCGCACGCCGAGCCGCTGGAGATCCCCGGCCCGGCGGTGGACATCGTCGGCACCGGCGGGGACCGCGCGAAGACCGTCAACATCTCCACCATGTCGGCGATCGTCGCGGCGGCCGCCGGTGCCAAGGTGGTCAAGCACGGCAACCGCTCGGCCTCCTCCACCAGCGGCTCCTCCGACGTGCTGGAGAAGCTCGGGGTGGCGCTGGACATCTCCTCCCGGAGGGTCGCCGAGGTGGCCGAGGAGGTCGGGCTCACCTTCTGCTTCGCGGCCAAGTTCCACCCCTCGATGCGGCACGCCGCCACCGCGCGGCGCGACCTGGGGGTGCCGACGTCCTTCAACATCCTCGGCCCGCTGACCAATCCGGCGAAGGTCACCGCGCACGCCATCGGCTGCTTCGACACCCGGCTGTCCGGGCTGATCGCCGGCGTGCTGGCGGAGCGCGGGGCGACGGCGCTGGTCTTCCGCGGCGACGACGGGCTGGACGAGCTGACCATCACCACCACCTCCCAGGTCTGGATGGTGCGCGACGGGGTGGTCACCGAGACCACCTTCGACCCGCGGGACGTCGGCATCGAGCTGGTCGGCATCGAGGCGCTGCGCGGGGCGGACGCCTCCTACAACGCCGAGGTCGCGCGGCGGCTGCTGGCGGGCGAGCACGGGCCGGTGCGGGACGCCGTCCTGCTGAACACGGCGGCGGCGCTGGTCGCGCTGGACCTGACCGACGCGCCGCTCGCCGAGCAGCTGGCGGTCGGCATGGAGCGGGCCGCCAAGGCGATCGACTCCGGTGCCGCACAGGACCTGCTGCGGCGCTGGTCGGAGGCCACCAGCCGCTCCTGAGGCGTGAGTTGAGGGGCCCGTGGGAAATCCTCCCGCGGGCCCCTCGCGCTGTCCGGATGCTGGATGCCCGTTTGACCGCCCGATGGACGCGGCCTAGAGTCTTGGCCAGGTCATGAGTGACAGCGCCAAGCCCCAGCTTGCTGTCCGGCAACCCTCCGTCCGTGGCGGGGTGCCCTGGGTGAGGACCGGGTCGTCACGGCAAACCGTCCGTGCGACAAGCGCGGACACCCGACGACTTGCACTCCCGGGGTCCCTGACCCAGAAGGAGTGCATTCTCATGTCCCTCGCCACCGAAACCTGCGCCGCCCCGCTCGCCGTCCTCGGCGCCGACGTCCAGGTCCCGCTCGCCAGCGGTGAGAAGGTCGGCTACGCGGCGCTCGACTACGCGGCCAGTTCGCCGGCGCTCCAGCGGGTGTGGGACGACGTCGCCGCCTACGCGCCGTACTACGGCAGCGTCCACCGCGGGGCCGGGTACCTCTCCCAGCTGTCCACCGACCTGTTCGAGCAGAGCCGCCGCACCGTCGGCGAGTTCCTCGACCTGCGCGAGGGCGACCAGGTGGTCTTCACCCGGGCCACCACCGACTCGCTCAACCTGCTGGCCGCCGCCCTTCCGGCCGGCACCCGGGTGTTCGCCTTCGAGACCGAGCACCACGCCTCGCTGCTGCCCTGGGCCCACGCCGGACTGGACGTCACCTACCTGCGGGCGCCGCGCTCGCGGGCCGAGGCGGTGGAGGCGCTGGACACCGCGCTCGCCGAGGCGCCCGAGGGCCCCAAGCTGCTGTGCGTCACCGGCGCCTCCAACGTGACCGGCGAGCTGTGGCCGGTCGCCGCGCTGACCGAGACCGCGCACCGGCACGGCGCCCGGGTGGTGCTGGACGCCGCCCAGCTGGCGCCGCACCACCGCGTCTCGGTGCGCGAGCTGGGCGTCGACTGGATCGCCTTCTCCGGGCACAAGATCTACGCGCCGTTCGGCGCCGGGGTGCTGGCCGGCCGGGCGGACTGGCTGGACGCGGCCGAGCCGTACCTGGCGGGCGGCGGGGCGACCCGGACGGTGGCCCGGGAGACGGACGGCTCGGTGGCCGTGCAGTGGCACACCGGCCCGGCCCGGCACGAGGCCGGCTCGCCGAACGTCATCGGCGCCTACGCGATCGCCTCGGCCTGCCGGGCGCTGACCGAGGCCGGCTTCGACGCGCTGGAGGCCCGCGAGCAGCAGCTGATCGCCCGGCTGACGGCCGGGCTGGCCGAGATCCCGCAGGTCAAGGTGCTGAACCTGTTCGGCGCGGACTCCGCCCGGGTGGGCGTGCTGTCCTTCGTCGTCCGGGGCTGGAACAGCTCGCACTTCTCGGCCGCGCTCTCCGCCGAGTACGGGATCGGGGTGCGCGACGGGCTGTTCTGCGCCCACCCGCTGGTGCGCACGCTGCTCGGGGACGAGGAGGTGGCGCCGTCCGAGTGCGGGGCGCCGGAGCCCTCGCTGCCGGGCGAGCGCAGCCTGAACGCGATCCGGGTGAGCTTCGGCGCCGGGACGCCGGACGAGCACGTCGACCGCTTCCTGACCGCCGTCCGGGAGCTGGTCACGGACGGCGCGGCCTGGAGCTACCGCAACGAGGGCGGGCGCTGCGTCGCGGACGCTCGGCGGGCGGGCTGACGCCTACTCGTCCAGGCCGAGCGCGAAGGCGGCCTCCAGGTCGTGCTGGGAGTAGGTGCGGAAGGCGATCTGGGTCTCGGTGTGCGCCACACCCGGGACCTTGTTGAGCCGGCCGGGGATGACCTCGGCCAGGTCGTCGTGCCGGCGCACCCGCACCATCGCCACCAGGTTGTAGCCCCCGGTCACCGAGTAGACCTCGCTGACGCCGTCGATGGCGGCGATGGATTCGGCGATCTCCGGGATGCGGTCGACACTGGTCTTGATCAGGACGATGGCGGTGATCACAGTTCGGGCTCCTTTGTGGGGTGCCGCCAGCGTATCGGGCGTCGGCCCGGTCGTCGCGGGGGGTGGCGGACCACGGTACAGGCGTACAGGAACCCGGCGCAGAAGCCGATCACATGGACCAGGTAGGCCACCCCGGGCCCCGCCGAGTGCACCGACCACCACTGCAGGGCGAACCAGAGGCCGAGCACCAGCCAGGCGGGGAAGCGCAGCGGCAGGAAGAGCAGCAGCGGGACGAGGGTGGTCACCCGCGCCCGGGGGTGGAGGCGCAGATAGGCGCCGAGGACGGCGGCGATCGCGCCGGAGGCCCCGATCAGCACCCGGGTGGAGTTCGGCGAGTGCGCCTCGGCGAGGGCGAAGCCGTACGTGCTCACACCGCCGGCGGCCAGGTAGAAGACGGCGTACCGGGCCCGGCCCAGCCGCCGTTCCACGGTGGGGCCGAAGACCTGGAGGAAGAGCAGGTTCCCCAGCAGGTGCAGCCAGCCGGCGTGCAGGAAGAGGCCGGTGAGCACGGACAGGGCCGGGTGCTTGCCCGGGGTCGGGGCGGCCGGGCAGCCGGGGGCCGGGTCGGGGGCCTCGGCGAGCTGTTCGGCGGTCAGCGGCCGTCCGGCCAGCACCTCGGCCGGGACGGCGCCCCAGCGCTGCTCGTACCGCTGCTCCGCGCAGACCCGCGCCGGGCCGCTGCCGTACAGCGGGTTGAGCCCCGCGGCCGGGCCGAGCAGGAAGACCAGGGTGTTGAGCGCGATCAGGCCGTACGTGACCGCGGGGGCGGCCGCCGCCGGGCGGCCGCTCCGGGCGGCGGTGTGGTCGGGGACCGCGAGCGCCATGCGGCCAAGCATCCCTCCGGGCGCCGCAGGTGACACCGCGGTTTACGGCAGGTGGACCAGTGCGGGTCTTCAGGCGACCGGTGGTCGCGGCGGTTGCCCCAGGCAATAGGCTTGGGGCGGGCATTCCCGCCTCCCGCCGCCGACGCCGGGGCTCCGGGGGGAGCGCCTGGCCCACGCAGGGACCACCCGAGAGGACCCCCGATGACCGTCCCCGCCCTGACCGCCGAGACGCGCTGGCGCTGCACCCTGTGCGGCAACCTCACCCGCTTCGACGTGACCCGCACCGCGCGGGTGACCGAGTTCCTGCACTTCGACCTGGCCGGCGAGTCCAAGGTCGAGGAGACCGAGGTGCTGAGCGAGACGGTCGAGTCGGTCCGCTGCCGCTGGTGCAACGCGGTGGACCAGGTCGAACTGGTGGCCCGTCCGGGCTCCGAAGGGGCGCAGGCCCCCGCCGAGCAGGGCTGACCCGCACCGCTGCGGCGCGGGCGGGTGCACGGCGCACCCGCCCGCGCGGCACGGGACAATACAGACAAGACGCACGGAGCGTGACGACAGGGGGAGGTCGCGGCCGTGCCCCGCTGGACCAGGATCGGAGCCGAGGACGTGGTGGACGCAGCGAAGGAGCCCGGCGAAGCCCAGGGGCTTCGGCCCGCTGCTGCCGAGGCCCCGGCCGAGGCCGCCGGGACGGCGGACGGCTCCTCCGAGTCCGCGGCGGAGCGTGCCGCCGAGAAGCTGGACCGCCCGCTGCCCGAGGGCGTGCGCCGGCGTGTGGTCGGGCTGGCCTCGGACGCGCTCGGCGGGCTGCCGGCGGCCGAGCTCCCGCAGAGCCTGCGGCAGTACGTCAAGTTCACCCCGGCGCGGCGGGCCAAGTACGCGGCCACCGCGCTGGCGGCGGCGCTGGAGGCGGAGCCGGCCTTCCGGGTGCGGATAGCGGAGCGGCTGCGGCTCGGGCAGCCGGACCTGGTGAAGGCGCTGGAGTCGGGCACCGTGCCGAGCGCCGCCGATCCGATGGACGTCGCGGCCGCCGCCTACCTGGTGCGTTCGGCGGGCTGGAGCCGGTTGGTGGCCGAGGCCGGCGAGGAGGCCGAGCGGGCCGGCGCGGAGGACGCGGCCGCGGAGGCGGCCCGGCTGGTGGAGAAGCTGCAGGCCGAGCTGGCCGAGGTGCGGGCCTCCGCGCGGGCGGACCTGGACCGGCAGCGGGCGGAGTCCGACGGCATCCGCAAGGAGGCCGAGTCGCTGCGCAAGAAGGTGCGGTCGCTGGAGAGCGACACCCGCCGGGCGCAGGCCGAGACCCGGCGGGTGGCCGGCGAGCTGGAGGCCGTGAAGGCGCAGACGGCGGCCGAGCGCGGCGCGGCCGAGACCGAGGCGCGCAGGCTCAGGCACCGGGTCTCGGAGCTGGAGAACGCGGTCGAGCAGGGCCGCCGGTCGGCCCGGGAGGGGCGCAGCGTCGAGGACATGCGGCTGCGGCTGCTGCTGGACACCGTGCTGCAGTCCGCCCAGGGGCTCCAGCGGGAGCTGGCGCTGCCGGTCTCCCAGATCCGCCCGGCGGACCTGGTGGAGGCGGTGGTGCCGGGGGCGGCCTCGCCGCACGACGTGGCGCGGCGCGGGCTGGCCGAGGACGATCCGGCGCTGCTGGACCAGCTGCTGGCGATCCCCCAGGTGCATCTGGTGGTGGACGGCTACAACGTGACCAAGACCGGCTATCCGGCGCTGCCGCTGGAGCAGCAGCGGATCCGGCTGCTGGGCGGGCTGGCGATGCTGGCCCAGCGGACGCAGGCGGAGGTCACCTGCGTCTTCGACGGGCAGGACCTGGACGTCCCGGTGATCATGGCGCCACCGCGCGGGGTCCGGGTGCGGTTCAGCCGGACCGGCGAGACGGCCGACGAGCTGATCCGCCGTCTGGTGCGGGCCGAGCCGCAGGGCCGTCCGGTGGTCGTGGTCTCCACCGACCGGGAGGTCGCGGAGGGCGTGCGGAAGGCGGGCGCGCGCCCCGTGGCATCGGTGCTGCTGCTCAATCGGCTGGCCCGGCCGTGACCTCGGCCCGGGCCTCATGATGCCTGGTCAGAGGGGATTCCGGGGCGTTGTGCGGGTCCGGTGAAGTCAGTGTGGGGAGTGAGGTTCACGCCTTCGGGGGAGTGGCAGAACGGATAGATCTTCACTAGTGTCTGGCGTCAAACCTATTTTCCGGAATCTCATCCCATCAGGTGAGTCCGATGGAGAAGGAGCCGGTCCCTTGGCCTCCCACCGCCGTCCCAAGCAGCCGAGCCGCGCACGGATCTCCGTGCTCACCGCCGCCGCTGCGACCGCGGTCGCCCTCTCCGCCCAGGTGGCCGCGCACGCCGCGCCGCAGCCGAACAAGACCGACGTCAAGGCGCAGATCGACCAGCTCCAGGAGGAGCAGGAGCAGGCGGCCGAGAAGTACAACGGCGCCAAGGAGCGGGCCGACCAGCTGCGCAAGCAGTCCGACCAGCTGCAGGACCAGGTGGCCCGCAGCCAGGAGCAGATGACCCAGCTCCAGGGCGGCCTCGCCGAGGTGGCGGGTGAGCAGTACCGCGCCGGCGGCATCGACCCGTCCGTCCAGCTGATGCTCTCCTCCGACCCGTCCGGCTACCTGGAGAAGGCCTCCACCGTCCAGCAGGCCAGCACCAGTCAGGCCGAGGCGCTCAAGGGCCTGCTGGACCAGCAGCGCCGGCTGGACCAGGAGAAGACCGAGGCGGCCGCCGTGCTGGCCTCGCTGGACACCACCACCAAGGACCTGAACCAGGCCAAGGCGGACGTCAACACCAAGCTGAAGGCCGCCCAGGACCTGCTGAACTCGCTGAGCGCCTCCGACCGCGCCGCGCTGAAGGCCCAGCAGGCGCAGGACGACCGCGCCTCGCGCGGCGCCGACCGGGTCGACCTCGGCAGCCTGCCGCAGGCCAGCGGCTACGCGGCCGTGGCGCTGTCCAAGGCGATGAGCAAGCAGGGTTCGCCGTACGTCTGGGGCGCCACCGGGTCGACCACCTTCGACTGCTCGGGCCTGATGGTCTGGTCGTACGGGCAGGCCGGCGTCTCGCTGCCGCGCACCTCGCAGGAGCAGGGCCACTACGGCACCCGGGTGCCGTCGCTGGACCAGGCCCAGCCGGGCGACCTGGTGATCTACGGCTCCGACATGCACCACGTCGGGATGTACATCGGCAACGGCATGGTGGTCCACGCGCCGCACACCGGTGACGTGGTGAAGGTGATGAAGGCCGACGCGATGCCGATCAACACCATCCGCCGGGTCTGACGGCCCGACACGCCGGAGGCCTCCGTCGGGGGGCCTGTGAAAAGCGCCACCCCTCGTGCGGGGGGTGGCGTTCGGCTTCCGCCCCTTTGTGACCACATGCTGAGAAGTGATCAGCCATGTGTGCACCAGTGGTCACCATCGGTCATTTTCACAAAGGAACTTGGGTAATCTTCTGTCTTTTTTCTGACAAGGATTTGAACGGATCACGGTTCAGTTACTAGGGTCATGCTCCGAACCACCGCACTGTCGATCGCCCAGCCAGGGTGGCGGCGGTGGTTACCGTCGAGTTCGTGAGGCAGCGGGGCAGGTCGAAACGACTGCCCGACAGGGGAGCCCAGCAATCGGGGGCGCTGCGGAGCGGAGCCGGGGAACCACGTTCCTCCGGGGTGAATCGGCGCCAGGTCGGCCGGTGGAACGGCCGTGAGGCGTCGTAGGGCATGCTTCCGGCCCGAACCCGTCAGCTCACCCGGTAGGCGGACGTAGGAAGAAGGAGTCCGCCTTCGTGGCGTCCCATCGTCGTCCCAAGCCCGCAGGCCGGGCCCGCGTCTCGATCCTGACCGGTGTCGCCGCCGCGGCCGTCGTGCTGTCCGCACAGGGCGCCCACGCCGACCCGCAGCCGACCAAGGACCAGGTCAAGGGCCAGGTCGACCAGCTCAACGAGCAGGCCGAGGTCGCGACCGAGAACTACAACGCCGCCCAGGCCAAGCAGCAGGAGCTGGAGAAGCAGGTCTCCGGGCTGCAGGACCAGGTGGCCCGTCAGCAGGCCCAGGTCACCGAGCTCCAGGGCGGACTGGCCGAGATCGCCGGCGAGCAGTACCGCAACGGGGGGATATCCCCGACCGTCCAGCTGATGTTCTCGTCCAGCCCGGACACCTTCCTCAGCCAGGCCGGCGCGCTGAACCAGGCCGGTGACACCCAGAAGGGTCAGCTGAAGGAGCTCCAGGCGCAGCAGCGCAAGCTCGACCAGGACCGCAACGAGGCCCAGGGCAAGCTCGCCGAGCTGGAGTCGACCACCCAGCAGCTGAAGGCCGCCAAGGAGGACGTCCAGGGCAAGCTGAAGGCGGCCCAGGACCTGCTCAACACGCTGACCGAGCAGGAGCGCCAGGCGCTGCGCCAGGCCGAGGAGAAGGCCGCGGCCGACGCCAAGACCAAGGCCGACGCCGCCGCCGCGCAGCAGGCGCAGGCCGACCGCGCCTCGCGCGACAACAGCCGCAGCGACCTGTCGGGCGGCTCGTCGGGCTCGTCCGCCTCGACCGGCTCGACCGCCTCCTCCCCGGTGAAGGTGGCCCCGGGCAGCTCGCGCGGTGCCGCCGCCCTCTCGGCCGCCGCGTCCAAGATCGGCAGCCCGTACGTCTGGGGCGCCACCGGCCCCGGCTCCTTCGACTGCTCCGGCCTGATGGTCTGGGCGTTCAACCAGGCCGGCGTGTCGCTGCCGCGCACCTCCCAGGCGCAGGCCTCGGCCGGCACCCGGATCGGTACGGACCTCTCCCAGGCCCAGCCCGGCGACCTGCTGATCTTCTACGGGGACGCCCACCACGTCGGCATCTACGCTGGCAACGGCCAGGTGCTGCACGCGCCCCGCACCGGGACGAACGTGCGCTACGAGGCGGTCACCAACATGCCGCTGACCTCCATCGTGCGGGTCTGATCCCCGCTCGAACGCCTCCGGGCCCGGCCTTCCCCAGGGAAGGCCGGGCCTGCGGCTTTTCCGGCGGGCCGATCTGATGTCCGATTGGCGGTCGAATATTCGGGTTCGGAAGGGTTTGGAATCGGTTGCCCTGACTCGCTAACGTCTGCCACCGGACTCCCCGCTCGACGGCCGCCCGTCGTGGTGCGGCGGCGGGGGCCGCGCCGCAGGATTGGAGCCGCTGCCGCCATGCCCGTGCACCGCCGTTCCCAACTGCTCGCCCGGGCGCTGGTGCTGACCGCGGCCGCCGCCACCACGCTGGGCGTGGCCGCCGGAGGCCGTGCCCAGGCCGCCCCCGGCAGCCCGGACCCGGCCGACCGTCAGGACGTCAAGACGCAGGTGGAGCAGCTGTACGACGAGGCCGAGCAGGCGTCCGAGAAGTTCAACGCGGCGCAGGAGGCCCAGCGGCGGCTCCAGGGCGAGACCACGATCCTCCAGGGCGAGATCGCCGTGGCCCAGGACCAGCTCAACGAGCTGCGCGGCGACCTGGCGACGGTGGCCGGCGCCGAGTACCGCGGCGGCGGGATGACCCAGACCGCCCAGCTCATCCTCTCGCCCGACCCGGAGGGCTACCTGGCCCGCGCCCGCACCCAGGGCCAGGCCGCCGTGCGCCAGCAGGAGACCGTGCACGAGCTGGTCACCCGGCAGCGCCGGCTCGACCAGCGCCGCACCGAGGCGGCCGACAAGCTCGCCGAGCTGGACCTGACCCGTCGTTCGCTCGCCGACACCAAGCAGGAGATCCAGCAGCGGCTGGCCAGGGCGCAGAAGCTGCTGAACGGCCTGGGCCCCGCCGAACGGGCCCGGATCACGGCCCAGGACGCCCGGGACGCCGAGCAGCGCGCCACCCGGGGCACCGACCGGCTGGACCTCGGCACCGCCCCGCCGGCCTCCGAGCGCGGCGCCGCCGCGCTGGCCGCCGCGGTGCGGATGATCGGCTCCCCGTACGTCTACGGGGCCACCGGACCGCACGCGTTCGACTGCTCCGGTCTGATGTACTACAGCTGGCGGCAGGCCGGAGTGACCCTGCCGCGCACCTCGCAGGCCCAGGCGTACGCCGGCCGGCGGGTCAGCCTGTCCGAAGCGCGACCGGGAGACCTGGTGATCTTCTACCGGGACATGCACCACGTCGGCATGTACGCCGGCGGCGGCGTGATCGTGCACGCCCCGCGCCCGGGCGCCAAGGTCCGCTACGAGAGCGTCACCGCGATGCCGGTCTCCGGGGTGGTCCGGCTCTGAGCGCCCCGCCGTCCGACCCCGCCGGCCCCGCCGGGATATCCCGCCCCGACCCCCGCCCCCGCCGCGCACTGTCCCGGCGGGGCGCGCTGCTGCTCGCGGCCGGCGGGCTGGCCCAGCTGTCGCTGCCGCCGGCCGCCCCCGCGTCGCCCTCGGCGCGTCCGGCGGACACCCGGGCCGAGGTGGCCGCCGCGCTGGCGGAGCGGGCGCGCTCGGCACCGCCCTGGGCCGGGCTGCCGGTGGCCGAGGCGGGGTACCGCAACCTGGTGCTCGCCGCCGCCGGCGGGTCGGAGCGGCTGACCGCCGCCGCCGACCTGGCGGTGCGGATCGCCGGGTACGACGAGTACCCGGTGGTGTACCCGCGCCGGATCGAGCTGGTGCGGGCCGGGGACGGCTGGCGGGTCGAGCGCGAGGAGGGCGCCGGCGGGCCGCCCGCGCCGTGGGACTTCGGGCCGCTGCGGTCGGCGCCGGGCGCGCACTGCCTGGTGGTCGGCCCGGCCGCCGGCCCCGACCCGGCCGAGCTGGTCGCGGTGGGGGACCGGGCGGTGCCCGCCGTCACCGAGGTCTGGGGCAGCGCCTGGCCGGGGGCGCTGCTGCTGGAGCGGCCGGCCACCGAGGAGCAGTTCGCCCGGCTGCTGGAGGGCGACCCGGCCGACTGGACGGGCATGGCGGCGGTCACCTCGGCCGCGCCCGGCGCGCCCTGGCACACCCCGGCGGACCGGGTGCTGGTCAACCCGGAGGCGTACGGGCGGCTCAGCGGCTTCGGCCGCCAGGTGGTGGTCACCCACGAGGCCACCCACGTCGCCACCCGGGCCGACACCCGTGCCTGGACGCCGCTGTGGCTCTCCGAGGGAGCCGCCGACTGGACCGCCTACCGCGACTCGGGCCGCAGCCCGCAGCAGATCGCCCCCGAGCTGGCCCGGGACGTCGCCGCCGGGAGGCTGCCCACCGGACTGCCCGCCGACCGGGACTTCGCCGCCGGGGCCACCGGCATCGCCCAGGCCTACGAGCAGTCCTGGCTGGCCTGCGAGCTGATCGCCCGCACCCACGGGCCGCAGCGGCTGGTCGCCTTCTACCGGGCGGTCGGCGCGGACGACGGGCAGGGCGAGGACCGGGAGCGCCGGACCGACCGGCTGATGCGGCGCGAGCTGGGCGTCGGGCTGGAGGAGTTCACCCGGCTCTGGCTGGAGCGGACGGCGGCGCTGCGGAGCTGATCAGCGGCGCGGCTCGGCCGTGGCGCCCGGGCGGTCGATGCCGTCCAGCAGGTCCTGCTCGTAGGCGATGCCGGGACGCACCGGGTAGCCGGCGGCCGGCAGCGCGGCGGGCTCGCGGTCCAGCACCACGGTCGGCGGCAGCGGTGCCTCGCCGCGGGTGGAGCGCCAGAGCCGGACGCAGGAGAGCAGGGTCGCGGCGAGCAGCAGCAGGTTGCGGGCGGCCAGGACGGTCACCGCCACCGGGTCGCTGGCCAGGACCTGGGTGAACATGGTCGGGAACTCGACCAGGGTCAGCGGGCAGGCGAGCAGGATCAGCAGCGCCACCGGCCGCTGGCTGCTGTTGCGCACGGTCAGGCAGACCGCCGCGACACCGACCAGCCAGACCAGGTACTGCGGGCTGATCACCCGGCTGGTCACCACGAAGATCAGCAGCGCGCACAGCGCCGCGTCGTACATGGTGGCCGCGCTGCGGCGCTTGGAGGTGTAGCGCCACAGCAGCAGCCAGGCGAAGCCCAGCACGGTGCCGGCCATCATCACCTTGCTGATCACGCTCACCCACGGCCCCAGCATCTCGGGGGAGCCGTAGTTCATGGTGACCCTGCCGTCCCAGCCGCCGGCCAGCCGGGCGAAGTGGAGCGGCAGCGCGCCGAGCGACTCGACCTCGATGCCGCGGTCCTTCTGGAAGGCGAGGAACTCGAAGGCGCCGTTCATCCCGGCCGTCAGCAGGAAGCCGATCGATACGGCGGTGGCCCCGGCGAGCGTCCAGGAGCGGCGGGTGCGGCGGCCCGAGGGGGTGCCGATCAGGCCGAGCAGCGGCCAGATCTTGACGATGCCGCCCAGGCCGAGCAGCAGCCCGCCGACCGCCGGGCGGCGGATCAGCGCCAGCAGGCCGGCCAGGGCGACCGCGGTGACGATGACGTCGAAGCGGTTGTAGATCATCGGGCCGAGCAGCGGGACGGCCACCACCCACATCCAGGCGCCGGTCAGCGCCCGGCCCCGGCGCAGGCCGGTGCGCACCAGCAGCGCGGCCGCGGCCGCGTCGGCTATCCCGCAGATCACCCAGAACGAGACCAGGTACGACCAGGGCAGCAGGCCCGGCAGCAGGATCACCAGGGCGGCGCCCGGCGGGTACTGCCAGGTCACGTCGTCGAACGGGAAGGTGCCGGTCTGGAGCACCCCGTACCAGGCGTGGTAGATCATCCAGACGTCCGCCGTGACGTCGCCGCCGGGCGCCTTCAGCACTCCCGTCGCCAGCAGCACCAGCAGGGCGCGGGTGGCGACCCAGGTGGCGCCGAGCGCGGCGAGCGCCCCGAGCGGGCGGCCGAGGCGGCCGCGCGAAGAACCGGGCTCGGTGGCCGGGGCCAATTCCACTGCGCTCCCTCGTTCGTCTCGGACGTCCCCACCGGAGGCGTCGTGACGACGGACGCCCGGGCCGTGGTTCACCGACGGCCTAGGTACTAGGACTGACCCGGGGGTCAAACGGTTGCCGTACGCGGTTCCGTTCCCGGCGGGTCATGGTGTTGACCTATCGTACGGATCACCCAGCGGTACACCGCGCACCCCCCGACCGAGCGAGCCGTGGCCTGATGCACAGAACCTTGATCGTCACCAATGACTTCCCGCCCCGCCCCGGTGGCATCCAGGCCTTCGTCCACAACATGGCCGTCCGTCAGCCCGCAGGCAGCGTCGTGGTGTACGCCTCGACGTGGCGGGACGGCAGCGAGGTGGCCCGCTTCGACGCCGAGCAGCCGTTCCCGGTGATCAGGGACCGGACGAAGGTGATGGTTCCCACACCGCGGGTCACCCGGCGGGCCGCCGAGATCCTGCGCGCGGAGAAGTGCGACTCGGTCTGGTTCGGCGCCGCCGCCCCGCTCGGGCTGATGGCGCCCGCGCTGCGCCGGGCCGGGGCCGGCCGGCTGCTCGGCATGACCCACGGGCACGAGGCCGCCTGGGCCCAGCTGCCGGGCTCCCGGCAGCTGCTGCGCCGGATCGGCGCGGGCACCGACGTGCTGACCTACCTGGGCGAGTACACCCGCTCCCGGATCGCCGCCGCGGTCGGGCCGCGGGCCGCGGCCCGGATGGTCCAGCTGCCGCCGGGCGTGGACGAGACGACCTTCCACCCGGGCTCCGGGGGCGCCGAGGTGCGCCGCCGGCTCGGGCTGGCGGACCGGCCGGTGGTGGTCTGCGTCTCCCGGCTGGTGCCGCGCAAGGGCCAGGACACCCTGATCGAGGCGATGCCGCAGATCCTCGCCGACGTGCCGGACGCGGTGCTGCTGATCGTCGGCGGCGGCCCCTACCGGGCGGACCTGGAGAAGCTCGCGGACACCACGGGCGTGCGGGACTCGGTGCGGTTCACCGGCTCGGTTCCGTGGGAGGAGCTGCCCGCCCACTACGGGGCCGGGGACGTCTTCGCGATGCCCTGCCGCACCCGGCGCGGGGGTCTGGACGTCGAGGGCCTGGGCATCGTCTACCTGGAGGCCTCGGCGACCGGCCTGCCGGTGGTCGCGGGGGACTCCGGCGGCGCGCCGGACGCGGTGCTGGAGGGCGAGACCGGGTACGTGGTGCCCGGCGGCTCGGCCCCGGACGCGGCCGAGCGGATCGTCCGGCTGCTGCGCGACGAGGAGCTGCGGCGGCGGATGGGCGAGGCCGGGCGGCGGTGGGTGGAGCGATCCTGGCGCTGGGACCTGCTGGCCGGGCGGCTGACCTCGCTGCTGGCGGGCTGACGACGCGTGCGGCCCCGCCTCCCTCCCGGGGAGGCGGGGCCCGTGACGGCTGCTGCCGCCCGTGACGGCTGCTGCCGCCGGTGGCGGCGGGGCCCGCACGGCGCCGGTGGCTACTTCCGGTAGAGCGCCTCGATGTCGGCCGCGAAGTCCTTCAGCACGACGTTGCGCTTGAGCTTGAGCGAGGGCGTGAGGTAGCCGCCCTCCTCGGAGAACTCGGTGTCCAGCAGGCGGAACTTCTTGACCGCCTCGGCGTGCGAGACGGCCGCGTTGCCGTCGTCCACCGCGTTCTGGAGGGCGGCCAGCAGGTCCGGGTCGGTGGCGAGGTCGGTGACGGTGGCGTCGGCGGGCTTGCCGTTGAGCTCCTTCCACTTGGGGAAGAAGTCGTGGTCGACGGTGATCAGGCAGGCGACGAAGGGCTTGCGGTCGCCGACCACCATGACCTCGCCGACCAGGGCGTGGGCCCGGATCCGGTCCTCGATCACGGCCGGGGCGACGTTCTTGCCGCCGGCCGTGACGATGATCTCCTTCTTGCGGCCGGTGATGGTCAGGTAGCCCTCGGAGTCCAGCGAGCCGAGGTCGCCGGTGGCGAACCAGCCGTCCTTGAAGGCGTCCGCGGTGGCCTGCGGGTTGTTCCAGTAGCCGGTGGAGATGTGCGGGCCCTTGAGGAGGACCTCGCCGTCCTCGGCGATCCGCACGGAGCAGCCGGGCACCGGCTGGCCGACCGTGCCGATCTTCGGCTTCTCGCACTCGTTGAAGGCGGTGGCGGCGCAGGTCTCCGTCAGGCCGTAGCCCTCCAGGACGGTGAAGCCGATGCCGCGGTAGAAGTGGCCCAGGCGCTCGCCGAGCGGGGCGCCGCCGGAGATGGCGTGGGTGGCCCGGCCACCGAGGGCGGCGCGCAGCTTGCTGTAGACCAGCTTGTCGAAGACGGCGTGCTTGAGCCGCAGGACCAGGCCCGCGCCGCCGGCGTCCAGCGCCCGGCTGTAGGCGATCGCGGTGTCGGCGGCCTTGTCGAAGATCTTGCCCTTGCCGTCGGCCTGGGCCTTGGCGCGGGCGGTGTTGTAGACCTTCTCGAACACCCTGGGCACGCCCAGGATGAGGGTCGGCCGGAAGGAGGCCAGCTCGGTGGTGACGTTCCGGACGTCGGAGACGTGGCCGAGCTTGATCGGCGCCATCATCGGGGCGATCTCGACGATCCGGGCGAACACGTGGGCCAGCGGCAGGAAGAGCAGGACGGAGCTCTCGCCGGTGTGGAACAGCGGGGCCAGGCGCTCGACCACGTTGCCGCACTCGGCCAGGAAGTTGCCGTGCGTCAGCTGACAGCCCTTCGGGCGGCCGGTGGTGCCCGAGGTGTAGACGATGGTGGCGACGTCGTCGGGGCCGGCGATCCGGCGGCGCTCGTGGACCGTCGTGTCCGGGACGTCCTGCCCGGCGGCGGCCAGCGCGGCGATCGCCCCGCCGTCGATCTGCCAGGTGTGCTCCAGGCCCGGCAGCCGGTCGCGGACCTCGGCGACCACCGAGACGTGCTGGTCGGTCTCGGTGATCACGGCGACCGCGCCCGAGTCGCCGAGGATCCACTCGACCTGCTCGGCGGAGGAGGTCTCGTACACCGGCACGACGACCGCGCCGGCCGTCCAGATCGCGAAGTCCAGCAGCGTCCACTCGTAGCGGGTGCGGGACATGATGGCCACCCGGTCGCCGGGCTCGATGCCCGCGGCGATCAGGCCCTTCGCGACGGCGTGCACCTCCGCGAGGAACTGGACCGACGTCAACTCCTGCCAGTCGCCGTCCACCTTCCGGCTGAGCACGGCGACGTCCGGGTGCTCCTCGGCGTTCCGGTGCACCGGGTCGGCGAGGTTGCCGCCGCTGGGTACCTGGTAGAGGGCCGGAAGGCTGAAGTCGAGCAAGACTGCTCCTCGTTCGCGACGCTGCGGGACGGCAGGACGTTACTGCCCGGTAGGCAGCTTCGACCAGAGGGGTCGGCTCCGGTGTTCGAAGTGTCACACCCGGCCGGGTCCGACCAGGCCGTGACCAGGTCGTTCGAATGGCACCCTACGGCAGCGCAGAGCGACCGGCCGGTAACATGCCCGCCCGCCCGGTGCCCGCCCGGCGTTCGCCCGTACCGCGGCCGCCGCCCGGGCCGGGCCCGCGCCGCCCGCCGGTCGCGATAGCCTGCTCCGGGCGGACCGGGCCGAGCGCGCCCCGGCCGGACCGGCAGGCAGAGGGACGAGGCGGAGGGCCATTCCATGGCGGAGCACACCAGGTCGAGCATCACCATCGACGCGACCCCGGCCACGGTCATGGCCGTGATCGCCGACTTCGCCGCCTACCCGGCCTGGACCGGAGAGGTCAAGGAGATCGAGGTCCTGGAGACCGGCGAGGACGGCCGCGCCGCCCAGGTCCGGCTGCTGCTCGACGCCGGCGCCATCCGCGACGAGCACGTCCTCGCCTACACCTGGGACGGCGACCGCGAGGTCTCCTGGACCCTCGTCCGCAGCCAGATGCTCCGCTCGCTGGACGGCTCCTACACCCTCGCCCCGCTCGCCGGCGGCCGCACCGAGGTCACCTACCAGCTCGCCGTGGACGTCAAGATCCCGATGCTCGGCATGATCAAGCGCAAGGCCGAGAAGGTCATCATCGACCGCGCCCTGGCCGGCCTGAAGAAGCGCGTCGAGGACGCGGACGGCAAGAAGCCCGCGCAGGGCTGACACCGAGCGAACGGGGGCCGGACGGCATGACGGCGACACGCACCATCCTGGTCAGCGGCGACACCGGCGCGCCCGCGGTGGCCGCCGCCACCGCCCTGCACGCCGCCCGGCGCGGCCACCGCACCTGGCTGCTGGCCGCCGACGACCCGCACCGCGGCCTGGACTCCGCCCTCGGCACCCGGCTGGAACCCGAACCCCTGCTGTACGCCCCGGGCCTGACCGTCTCCCGGATCGACGAGCAGGCCGCCTTCCGCTACGCCGTCGGCGCGCTCACCGGCCGGCTCAAGCCCGCCCTCGACCTGCTCGGAGCCGAACAGCTCGACCCCGAGGAGCTCACCGCCCTCCCCGGCATCGCCCGGCTCGCCCTGCTGCGCGCCCTGCCCGCCGCCGACCAGGACGTCCTGGTCGTGCTCGCCCCGCCGCCCGCCGAGCTGATCGCCACCCTCGCCCTGCCCGAGCAGCTCGCCCGCTACCTGGACCGGCTCGTCCCCGAGCAGCGCCAGGCCGCCCGGGCGCTGCGCCCGCTGCTGGCCGGGCTGGCCGGGGTCCCGATGCCCGCCGACTGGCTGTACGAGGGCCGCACCAAGGCGGCCGCGGCGCTCGCCGAGGCCCGCGCCGCGATCACCGGGCCCGGCACCAGCGTCCGGCTGGTCGTCCCGGCCGACGGCCACCCGTACGGTGAGCTGCGCCGGATCCGGGCCGGACTCGCGCTGCACGGGCACCGGCCGGACGCCGTGGTGGTGCACGGCGCGCTGCCCGATGCCGCCTCCTCCTCGCCCGACCCCTGGCTGGCCGCCCTGGCCCGCCGCCGGCAGGAGGAGCTGACCGGGCTCGCCGCCGAGACCGACGCCCCGGTGCTGGTCACCGGCCTGGCCGACGCCACCCTGGAGGCCGTCGCCGACCGGCTCTACGGGGACGGGCCCGGGCCCGAGCGGCTCGCCCCCGAGCCCTGGCCGGTCGAGGACCGGCTCGCCGCGGAGGGCCTGCTGGTCTGGCACCTCGACCTCCCCGGCGCGGACCGCTCCGAGCTGGACCTGGTCCGCCGGGGCGACGAACTGGTGGTCGGCCTCGGCACGCACCGCCGGGTGCTCACCCTGCCGTCCGCGCTGCGCCGCTGCACGGTGGCCGGGGCGGGGCTGCACGACGGGGTGCTCTCGGTGCGCTTCGCGCCCGACCCGGCGCTCTGGCCGCGGGGCTGACGGGGGTTCGGCGGCGGGCCCGTGCGGGCGTCCGGTGGGCGTCGGGCGGGCGTCCGGCGGCTTTTCGGGCCTGCCCGGCCGGTCGGGTAGCGTCGGGCCGGAGGGCCGCGGGGTGCGGCCACGGCTG
This sequence comes from Kitasatospora sp. NPDC002543, assembly GCF_053594915.1. Classification (NCBI taxonomy): domain Bacteria; kingdom Bacillati; phylum Actinomycetota; class Actinomycetes; order Kitasatosporales; family Streptomycetaceae; genus Kitasatospora; species Kitasatospora sp. NPDC002543. The sequence goes on from NZ_JBSFWR010000032.1 coordinate 67,921, forward strand.
AGGAGGCGCCCGCGATGACCAGCACCGACGACCGGACCGAGCCCGTCGACGACCGCACCGGGACCGCGGAAGACCGCGCGGGGGCCGGTACCCGGGAGGGCGAGGGGTCCGCCGGCCCGGGGCATCCGTTCGGGCCGGAGCTGGGCCCGCTGGTGGACGAGGTGCGCCGGTTCGCCGGTGCGCTCGGCGAGAAGGCCCAGGAGGCGAGCGCCACCACCCTGATCACCCTCTCCGGGCTGGCCGACCGGCTGCGCACCCAGCAGCCGGAGGTCTACTCCCACCTCTCCGCCGCCGGCACCGGGCTCGCCGCCGCGGGCGCCGAACTGCTGGCCGCCTACCGCGCCGCCGTGGCCGGCCACGAGAGCCGCTGGACCGCCGGGCAGGGCGCGCCGGCCGAGAAGATCGACCTGGACACCGACCACGACGGCCCGCGTGACGACTCGCGGGACGGCTCTCGTGACGGCGGCGCGGGTGCCGACCGCGGATCGGATCTTGACGGGGCTGACAGGCCGTCCGCCAAGCAGTGAAACCGTGACTTCCGGACCGTGATCGGGCTGCTCTCGTACGTCACCAAGAAGGAAATTAGATACGACTTTTGAAGCATCGCGGCCCGGCTGCCCCCGGATTGTCTTCGGATAATGTATGCGAGGCTGTGTACGGGGGCCGGGTTGGACGGTAGCGTTCCGTCCAGCGGAACGAGTGAATAGCTGAGGGACACATGGCTCTGACCATCGGCGTCGATGTCGGCGGGACCAAGATCGCGGCAGGCGTGGTCGACGAGGCGGGCGCGATCCTGGCCCGGACCAGGGTGCCCACCCCGGCTGACCCCCAGTGGGCGGTTGACGCCATCGCGCAGGCCGTGCGCGAGCTCAAGGAGGAGCACCCCGGTGTCACGGCGGTGGGCGTCGGCGCCCCCGGCTTCGTCGACGGCAACCGCTCCACGGTGATCTTCGCCCCCAACATCGACTGGGAGAACGAGCCGCTGCGCGGGCGGATCGAGGAGCTCACCGGCCTGTCCACCGTCATCGAGAACGACGCCAACTGCGCGGCCTGGGCCGAGTTCCGCTTCGGCGCGGCCGCCGACCACCAGGACATGGTGCTGATCACCGTCGGCACCGGCATCGGCGGCGGCATCGTCCTGGACGGCCGGCTGCACCGCGGCCGCTTCGGCGTCGCGGGCGAGATCGGCCACCTCAACATGGTCCCCGACGGCCTGCCCTGCGGCTGCGGCGGCAAGGGCTGCTGGGAGCAGTACGGCTCCGGGCGCGCGCTGCGCCGCTACGGCCGGGAGAAGGCCGCCGCCGACCCGCAGCGCGGCCGCCGGATGCTGGAGCTCAACGACGGCGTGGCCGAGACCATCCGCGGCATCCACATCACCCAGGCCGCCGAGGAGGGCGACCCGCTCGCCCTGGAGTGCTACGCCGAGCTGTCCGACTGGCTGGGCCGCGGCATGGCCGACCTCGCCGCGCTGTTCGACCCGGGCGTCTTCGTGCTCGGCGGCGGCGTCTCCGACTCCGGCCGGCTGCTGCTCGACCCGGTCGCCAAGTCCTTCGAGCACTACCTGACCGGCGGGGTGCACCGCCCGCGCGCCGAGGTCGTGCTGGCCTCGATGGGCTCCGCCGCCGGCATCGTCGGTGCCGCGGACCTCGCCCGCGTTCCGTAGCCGTTCCTCCCCGCCCCCGCGCCCTGCGGCGCGGGGGAGCTTCGAGCCCGCCGGCGGCGGTGCGACCGGGCCCCGACCGATCCCGGACGCGCCGTCGCCGTCGCACGTTCCCGCCCGGGCGCGTACGGTCGGACCGATCCGGTGACCGCCAGGGGAGGACCATGAGCGCCGCGAGCACGACCGATGCCGTGACCACGACCGCCGCGCGGGCCCGGCCGCTGCCGCCGCCCGGCCCCCGCCGGCTGCGCCTGCTCAGCTACAACATCCGGTCGCTGCGCGACGACCGGCGGGCGCTGGCCCGGGTGATCCGGGCCTGCGAGCCGGACCTGGTCTGCGTCCAGGAGGCCCCGCGCTACTGGCGGCCCGAGGGCCAGGCGGCCCGGCTCGCCCGGAGCACCGGGACGGTCGTCCTGGCCGGCGGCGGCCGCACCGCGGCCGGTCCGATGCTGCTCGGCCGCCCCGGCGCGGTGGAACTGCTGGGTGTGCACGACCGGTTGCTGCCCAAGACCCGCGGGCTGCACGCCCGGGGCTTCGCGAGCGCGCTGCTGCGACTGCCGGGCACGGCGCCGTTCACCGTCACCAGCTGCCACCTCAGCCTGGACCAGCAGGAGCGGTACGGGCAGTTCGAGCTGCTGCTCGACCAGCTGGGGATCGCCGAACTCGGCATCGTGGCAGGAGACTTCAACGAGCACCCGGACGGGCCGGGCTGGCGGTTGCTGGCCTCCCGGCTCCAGGACGGGCACCCGACCGCGCCCTGGGGAGGCGAGTTCACCTCCGTACCGGAGCGCCCCTACCAGCGGATCGACGCCGTCTTCGCCACGCCCGGGATCACCGTCCTCGGCTGCGGGGTGCCGCACGGACTGCCCGGTGTCACCGAGGCCGACCTGCGGGCCGCGACCGACCACCTGCCGGTGCTCGCCGTCCTCGAACTGCCGGCCGGGTCGAGCGAGTAGTCAGACCACCGCGCCGTTGTCCGGGTCCTCCGGCTCGTCCTCGTCGCGGTCCTTCATCCGCGCGACCAGGGTGACGAAGCCGCCGAGGAAGGCGGTGATCCCGACCCAGGCGGGCCAGCCGGAGATCTCCCGCCAGACCACCGCGTCGACCAGCAGCAGCGCCGGGCCGCCGAGCACCGCCAGCCAGGCGAACTTGGCCGTCACGTCGGCGGCCGGCAGCGGCGGGGGCTCCGGCGGGACGAAGTGGCCCTCGTCGGTCTCCTCGGCGAGCTCGAAGTCGCGCGGGCCCGCGCCGCCGGCCGGCATCACCGGTCGGCCGGAGCGGGGCCGGGGCTGGGGGGCGAGGTCGGAGAGGTCGTCCTGGGCGGTGCGGCCGCCGTCCTTGTGGCCGCCCTTGAGCTCGTTCTGCGCCCGGAGGTTCTCGACCTCCGGCCAGTTCGGGTCGTTGAGGTCGACCGGGTCGTCGAACTGGGCCACCAGGGCGGCGAAGATCTCGTCCTGCTCGGCCTGGCTGCGCTCGGGCGCGCGGCGCGGGCGGCGCTCGGCGGCGTCCTCCGCGGAGCCCCCGGGGGTGTCCTCGGCGGCGTCCCGGACGGGCGGAGGCGCCGCGGCGCCGTCCGGGCCGGTACGGTCCGTCGGCGCGCCGCCCGGCACGGCGGCGTTCGCCCCGCCGTCCTTGGTCGCGCCGTCCTCGCGGGGAGTCTCGTCCCCGCCGCCCGCCGTGCTGCTCTCGTGCACTTCCGGCCCTTCAGCCATGGTGATCGTCGGATTCGACCCGGGTGACGCCCGCCGTGTGCGCGGAAGCCAGCCGTCGGATGAAGTCCCGGCCGGCCGCGAATATTTCCGGCGCGTCGTGGTCCAGCGTCGCGACGTGGAAGCTGCGTTGGCACAGCCGCTCCGTCACGTCCGTCGAGGATATCCGCGCCAGCACCAGTTCCGAGTTGGCCGGCGAGACGACGTGGTCCTGCGGGCTGTGGAAGAGCAGCACCGGCTGGGTCACCTCCGGCAGCAGCCGCTGGACCTCCCGCCACAGCCGGCTCAGCGACCAGGCGGCGTGCAGGGGGGTGCGGTCGTAGCCGACCTCGGTCGCGCCGGCCCGGGCGATGTCGCCCGCGACCCCGGGCAGGCTGGGGACCAGGTGGCGCAGCACCGGCAGCAGCACACTCGCGGGGGTGTCCGAGCGCACCGACGGGTTGACCAGCACCAGGCCGCAGACCCTCGGCCCGTGCAGTGCCGCGAGCCGCAGCGCCAGTGCGCCGCCCATCGACAGGGCGCAGACGAAGACCTGTTCGCACTCCTCGGCGAGCGCCAGCAGTTCGCGCTCGACCTCGGCGTACCAGTCCTCCCAGCGGGTCACCTGCATGTCCTGCCAGCGGGTGCCGTGCCCGGGCAGCAGCGGCACCGAGACGGTGAAGCCGGCCGCCGCCAGGTCCTCGGCCCAGGGCCGCAGCGACTGCGGCGACCCGGTGAAGCCGTGGCAGAGCAGCACCCCCACCGGTCCGCCGCGGTGGCGGTACGGCTCGGCACCGGGCAGCAACGGCATGGCGGACTCCTTCGCGGGCGGGTGGCGCTGGGGGAGGGGACGCTGAGGGGAAGTGCTGCGAAATCGCATCGTCCCACGCTCCGCGCCGGGTCGTACACCCCCTTCGAGCGGGCCGGGCGCGGCCGATCCGGCGGGGCCGGGCACGGCGGGCGGCCGCGGGGCATTAGGATCGACCGGTCCGCATAACAGGAGGCCCGGGTTGTTCTACCGACTGATGAAGATGATCGTCGCGCCACTGCTTCGGATCTTCTTCCGGCCCTGGATCGAGGGCGAGGAGAACATCCCCACCGAGGGTGCGGCGATCATCGCGAGCAACCACCTGTCCTTCTCGGACTCGTTCTTCTTCCCCGCGCTGATCAAGCGCCGGGTCACCTTCATCGCGAAGGCCGAGTACTTCAACACCCCGGGTCTCAAGGGCCGGCTGACCGCCGCGTTCTTCAAGGGCGTCGGCCAGCTGCCGGTGGACCGCTCGGGCGTGCGCGGCGCCGGCGAGGCCGCGATCCGCAGCGCCATCGCGGTGCTGGAGCGCGGCGAGCTGTTCGGCGTCTACCCGGAGGGCACGCGTTCGCCCGACGGCAAGCTGTACCGCGGCAAGGTCGGCGGCCTGGCCCGCGTCGCGCTGGCCACCGGCGCCCCGGTGATCCCGGTCGCCATGATCGACACCGAGAAGGTGCAGCCGCCCGGCCAGGTGGTGCCGAACTTCGGCATCCGCCCCGGCATCCGGATCGGCCGCCCGCTGGACTTCTCCCGCTACCACGGCATGGAGAACGACCGCTTCATCCTCCGTTCGGTGACGGACGAGGTGATGTACGAGATCATGCGGCTCTCCGGCCAGGAGTACGTGGACATCTACGCGACCGCCGCCAAGCGGCAGATCTCCGAGGACAAGAAGAAGGCCGACGCCGAGCGCCGGGCCGCCGCCAAGGCGGAGAAGGCGGAGGCCGAGAAGGCCGAGAAGGCCGCCGAGGCGGAGAAGTCCGCCGGGTCGGGCACCTCGGAGAAGCCGGAGTAGCCGGAGCGGCGGCCCGGCCCGGCCGCTCGCGCGGCCCGGACCGGCCCAGGGGAGGGGCGGGGAGGATGACGGAGGACGGCGGCAGAGCCGGCGCGGTCGGAGGCACGGTGGCGGCCGGCGGCATGTCCGTCGAGCTCCCGCTGTGGAGGGCGATCTCCTACTTCCGGGTGCTGGCGCTGTGCTACGCGCTGCTGCGGTACGTCAACTCGTACCTGCACTTCCTGCACCCGGTGGCCGGCTGGATCTTCCTCGGCGCGCTGACCCTGTGGACCCTGGCCAGCACCCGGGCCTTCGCCAACCCGCAGCGCTGCACCTGGTACGTCCTGGGCACCGACCTCACCCTCGCCGTCACCGGCATCGTGATGAGCGGCCTGACCGACTCCCCGGCCCGGATCAGCCACGGCGCGCCCACCCTGCCGACCATCTGGGCGGCCGGCACGGTGCTGGGCTTCGCCGCGAAGGGCGGCTGGCGCCCGGCGGCGGCCTCCGGCTCGGTGATCGGCGTCGCCAACATCCTCGGCCACGGCGGTCCGACCGGCGACAACATCCACAACATCGTGCTGCTGATGGTGGCCGGCTGCGCGATCGGCTACGTGATCGAACTGGCCCGGGCCAGCGAGGCCACCCTCACCCGGGCGCTCCAGGTCGAGGCGGCCACCCGGGAGCGCGAGCGGCTCTCCCGGGACATCCACGACGGCGTGCTCCAGGTGCTCGCCCTGGTCCAGCGGCGCGGCGCGGAGCCCGGCGGGGGGACCGGCTCCGGCGCGGACCTCGCCGAGCTCGGCCGGCTGGCCGGGGAGCAGGAGCGCGCGCTGCGGGCCCTGATGACGGGCGGGCCGCTGTCGCCCGCACCGCACCCCGGGGCCGCCGACCGGCCGGACCCGGACGCGCCGCGCGACCTCACCGCGCTGCTGCGCCCGTACGCGGACGAGCGGATCACCCTCTCCGCCCCCGGCACCCCGGTGCTGCTGCCCGGCCGGGCGGCCGGCGAGCTCGCGGCCGCGGTCGGCGCCGCCGTCGACAACGTGCGCAAGCACGCGGGGGAGCGGGCCCGGGCCTGGATCCTGGTCGAGGACGAGCCGGAGGCCGTCACGGTGGGCATCCGCGACGACGGCCCCGGTTTCGCCCCCGGGCGGCTCGGCGAGGCGGAGCGCGCCGGGCGGCTCGGCGTCTCCCAGTCCATTCGCGGCCGGCTGCTGGACCTCGGCGGCACGGCCGAGGTGTACTCGGCGCCCGGGGAGGGCGTCGAGGTCGAACTGCGCGTCCCGAGGAAGGCCACTGCATGACCGACCAGCTGGTGCCCGATCAGCCGACCGCCGACCGGCCGGTGCGGGTGATGGTGGTGGACGACCACCCGATGTGGCGGGACGCCGTCTCGCGCGACCTCGCCGAGGCCGGACTGGACGTGGTGGCCACCGCCGGGGACGGCGAGGAGGCCGTGCGCCGGGCCCGCGCCTGCAGCCCGCAGGTGGTCGTGCTGGACCTCAACCTGCCGAGCCTGCCGGGCGCCGAGGTGTGCCGCCGGGTGGTCGCCCACGACCCGGCGGTCCGGGTGCTGGTGCTGTCGGCCAGCGGCGAGCACCAGGACGTGCTGGAGGCCGTGAAGTCCGGCGCGACCGGCTACCTGGTGAAGTCGGCGGGGCGGGAGGAGCTGCTGGACGCGGTGCGCCGTACGGCCGTCGGCGACGCGGTGTTCACCCCGGGCCTGGCCGGCCTGGTGCTCGGCGAGTTCCGCCGGCTGGCCGCGGAGCCCGCCCCGGCCTCGGCGCCGGCCGCCCCGCGGCTGACCGCCCGGGAGACGGAGGTGCTGCGGCTGGTGGCCAAGGGGCTGTCCTACCGGCAGATCGCCGACCGGCTGGTGCTCTCGCACCGGACGGTGCAGAACCACGTGCAGAACACGCTCGGGAAGCTGCAGCTGCACAACCGGGTGGAGCTGGTCCGGTACGCGATCGAGCAGGGCCTGGACGACGGGGTCTGAGGACCGGGCGCGGCGCGGCCCCGGGCCCCGGGCGGCGCGCCGGGGCGGGGGCCAGCCGCAGCTCGACAGGGGCGGGGGGAAGCGGACACACGAGAAGCAGACAGCGA